>JBCBNR010000070.1:0-10619 GCA_039821665.1 Pseudomonadota bacterium | reverse complement strand
CACGCTTCCCCGCGCAGGAGGTTTATGACGCCGCCGCCCAAACGCTCGCGGAGCATCTAGAGGCTGGGCGCGATGTGGTGGTGCTGTGCGAGGGGGATCCGTTTTTCTATGGCTCTTTTATGTATCTCTTTGCGCGCTTGGCGGATCGCTTCGCGGTGGAGGTGGTGCCGGGGGTGACGTCCCTGACCGCCTGTGCCGCCCAGGCGCACCGGCCGCTTTGCGCGCGCAACGAAGCGCTGGCGATTGTTCCGGGCCCGCAAGAGGCAGGGGCGTTGGAGGCGGCTTTGGCGGCAGGCCAAGCGACCGCAATCCTTAAGGTGGGCCGTCATTTGCCGCGCTTGCGCGCAGAGATTGCCGATGCCGGTTTGTTGGACCGGGCCATCTATATCTCGCATGCCAGCTTGCCCCAACAGCAGGTGTGCGATCTGGCCGATGCGCCCGACGCGGCGCCCTATTTTTCGATGATCCTAATCAGCGGGGAGGATCCTTATGGCACACGCTGATATGGTGGTGGTCACCTTGGGCGAAACAGGCCACGAGATGGCCCAGACCATTGCGGCCCATTTGGACGCGCCGCATCAGGCGTTGCGTGGGGATGTGCCCGGGCAGCTTGCGGCGATCTTCACCGCCGGTCAGGGCCTTGTGGCGCTGTGCGCAAGCGGCATTCTGATCCGCGCGCTCGCCCCATTTTTGGGCACGAAATGGCGTGACCCGCCGGTGCTGTCCGTGGCCCTAGATGGCAGTTCCGTGGTTCCCCTTCTTGGGGGGCATCACGGGGCCAATGACATGGCTCGGGATCTGGCGGCACTTTTGGGGGGGCATGCGGCCCTGACGACCGGGGGCGAGGCACGGCTGGGGGTGGCCCTTGATGCCCCGCCCGAAGGCTGGCGCCTGGTCACGCCGGAGGCTGCAAAGCCTGCGATGGCCCGCTTGCTAGAGGGGGCCGCGGCCAAAGTAAGCGGGGCGGCGGATTGGTTGGCGCCGCTTAATGCCGAGGTCACCGGCACCCCGGGACCGACGGAGCCGATCGTCCTCAGTGTAGAGGGGGCCGAGCCTTTGATCTATCGCCGCCCCCATCTCAGCCTGGGCGTGGGCTGCGCGCGGGGCTGTCGGCCAGAGGATTTGATCGCTCTGGTGGGGCGCGCGCTGGCCGAGGCGGGGTTGAGCGCGGACGATCTGACCGGCATCTGGTCGGTGGATGTTAAGGCAGACGAGGCCGCGGTTCATGCGCTCGCCTCCCATCTGGGGTTGCCCGTGCGCTTTTACTCTGCCCAACAGTTGGAGGAACTGACCCCGCGCTTGGCCAACCCATCCGATGTTGTCTTTGCCGAAGTGGGGTGCCACGGCGTGGCCGAGGCGGCGGCCCTTGCCGCCGGTGGGGCGGACGCAACCCTTGTTCTGGAAAAGACCAAAACTGCGACCGCCACCTGCGCGGTTGCCCGGACCACAGGTGCGCCCATGCCTGCGCGGGCGCGGGGGCGCTTGGCTGTGGTGGGCATCGGGCCGGGTGCTGCAGAGTTTCGCACGCCCCAGGTCTCGCGTCTTATCGCCGAGGCGGATGAGTTGGTGGGCTATGGCCTCTACATCGACCTTCTTGGGTCCCTGGCGGCGGGCAAGCCGCGCAAGGATTTTCCGTTGGGCGGCGAGGAAGCGCGCTGTGCCTATGCGTTGGAACGGGCGGGCGAGGGCCGTTCGGTCGTGTTGGTCTGTTCGGGCGATGGTGGGATCTATGCCATGGGGGCGTTGGTGATGGAGCTGCTGTCGCGCGACCAAGGCCTGAGCGATGCGGCCCGCCGGGTGGAGGTGGTGAACGCGCCCGGCGTCTCGGCGCTGCAACTGGCCTCGGCTCGGGCAGGGGCACTGCTTGGCCATGACTTTTGCACCATCTCATTGTCCGATCTGCTGACCCCGCGTGGGGATATCATCGCGCGCTTGCACGCAGCGGCAGCGGGCGATTTTGTGGTGGCGTTTTATAACCCCGTCTCCCAGCGCAGGCGCACCCTTTTGGCCGAGGCGCGCGAGATCCTGCGCGCCCACCGTCCCGATGATACCCCCGTTCTGCTGGCCAGCAATCTGGGCCGCCCTGAGGAGCGGTTGGTGGAGCGCACCCTTGCCACCTTGGAGGTGGATGAGGTGGATATGCTGACGGTGGTGCTTGTGGGCGCGCGCGGATCTCGCGGGTTTTCGGTGGGCGATGGGGCGGCCGGAGTGGCCGGGCGCCATCTGTCCACACCGCGTGGCTATGCAAATAAGGAGCAGTCATGAAGGTCTATTTCATCGGCGCAGGCCCGGGCGACCCGGACTTGATCACGGTCAAAGGCAAGCGCTTGGTCGAACGCTGCCCGGTCTGTCTTTACGCAGGATCGCTGGTGCCCGAGGCCGTGGTGGCCTGCGCGCCTGCGGACGCAAGGGTGCGTGACACAGCGCCCATGACCCTGGACGAGATCATGGACGAGGTCGCCGAGGCCAAGGCCAAGGGCCAAGATGTGGCCCGGGTGCATTCGGGCGATCCATCGCTCTACGGCGCCATCGCCGAGCAGATCCGGCGGCTCAAGGCCCTGGACATCGCCTATGAGATCGTGCCGGGCGTGTCCGCCTATGCGGCGGCGGCGGCGGCCATGGGGCGGGAGCTGACCGTGCCGGAGGTCAGCCAAACGGTGATTTTGACGCGCACGGCAATGAAAAGCTCCGCCATGCCCGAGGGCGAGGATCTCAGCACCCTTGGCGCGTCCAAGGCCACCCTCGCAATCCATTTGTCGGTGCGCAATTTGTTGGAGATCGAGCGTCAGTTGACCCCGTTTTACGGGTCCGACTGTCCGGTGGTGGTGGCTTACCGGGTGGGCTGGCCGGACGAGGCGTTTGTCTATGGGACCTTGAGCACCATTCGCGAGCATGTGCGCGCCGCCAAGATCACCCGGACGGCCCTGATCTTCGTGGGCCATGCCTTGGCCGAGCAGGATTTTCGGGACTCTGCGCTTTATGACGGGGCCCATGCGCATATTCTGCGGCCCAAACGCGCAGGCTAGCGTCGCTGGGGCTCTGCCCCGGCCCCTGGCGGGGCCTCCCCGGGATATTTGGGCAAAAATGAAGGGGTGGGGCGGAACGGCCCGGTGCGCTAGGCCGCAGCGGTGGTTGGTTTTCGCGGCGCGATGACATGCCCGTAGGAGCCGCAGATGCGGCCCATCTGGCAGCCCATGGGGCCAAGGTCGGTGCCAAGCGCGTCGGTTGCCTCGAACAGCGCAGGGCAAGCACCTTGCTGGGTGAGGGTCGAGTAGTGAAATTCGTGCCCTGTAAGATCCGCGGGCCAAGGCAGGGGGCTTTGGTGGTGCAGCTGTCGATAGCCCAAATGGCGTTTTGGCGTTGCAAAGCTGGTAGTGACCGGCAAAAGACCCGCCATGGGGTGGCGGGTGCCTTGAGCGCAGATCAGGGCCTCGCCAAGCACCATGAATCCCCCGCATTCGCCATAGACAAGCGCTGTTTCAGCCACGCGCCGAAGCCCCGAGAGAAACTGTGTGTTCGCGCTGAGCGGGCCGGCGTGCAATTCGGGGTAGCCGCCGGGCAGAAAGACCGCATCCGCGTGCTCGGCCGGGGCCTCGTCGGCCAGGGGCGAAAACGGCAGGATCTCGGCCCCTTGGGCGTGCCAGTCGGACAGAAGATGGGGATAGGCAAAGGCAAACGCGGTGTCGCGTGCCACCGCGATGCGTGCGCCCAGTGGCAGCAGGCGCTGGGGCGGCTGATGGGGGCGGCCGGCGGGGCCAAGCGGGGCGGCGGACTTGGCCAGGGCGTCCAGATCCACGGCTTCTGCCCAATCGGCGGCTGTTTCGAGAATCGCGCTCAGGTCGCGCTCGCCCGCTTGCACCAGGCCCAGATGGCGGCTGGGCAGGTGCAACGCGACCCTGCGGGGCAGGGCGCCGAACACCCGCGCGCCTGCCGCGTGCAGGGCCTCGCGGGCCATGACGGCATGCCTGTCGCTGGCCACGTTGTTGAGGATCACACCAGCAATCTGCACCTCGGGGCGCAGGGCGCGCAGGCCTGCGACCGCAAGGCTTGCCGACTGGGCAGAGCGGGCGATGTCGAGGATCAACACCACGGGCACGTCCAGGGCCACCGCCAGATCGGCAACCGACCCGGTGCCGTCGGCGGCCCCGTCCAACACGCCCATGGCCCCTTCGATCAACACCAGCGTGCCGCCCTGGGCCTGGGCATAGGCGCGCAGCGCCGGGGGCGTCATGGCGAACGCATCGAGATTGACCGAAGGCTGGCCGCATGCGGCCTGGTGGAAGGCAGGATCGATGTAGTCGGGGCCGCTTTTGGCCCCACGCACCTCACGGCCCGCGCGTGCAAAGGCGCGCAACAGCCCCAGGGTCACCAGGGTTTTGCCCGCACCCGACTGGGGCGCTGCCAGGATCAGGGCGCGCGGGGCCATCAGGCGGTGTCGGCCAGCCCATCTTGCAGACCGGTGCCCAAGGGGTCGAGCGCGCGCGGCGCCGCGCCGCGCAACTGTGCGGCCCAGTCGAGAACCTGGCGCAACAGCACCACGCGCCCGATGCAAATCACCGCAGGCGGCGACAGGGCGGCCTGGGCCACATCTTGCGCGGCCCTGCCCAAGGTCGTCTCCAGCACCTGCATGGTGGGTTGGGTCGCATTGCACACGATCGCCACAGGCTCGCACGCGGGCCGCCCGCCTGCCATCAGCCGCGATGTTATCGTGCCCAGATGTTTCATCGCCATATAGAGCACCAGAACCGGTGCGCCTTGGGCCAATGCCTCCCAGTTCAGTGCGCCCGGTGCCTCGCCACTTTGGTCATGGCCGGTGATGAACGTGACCGCTTGGTTCACGTCCCTATGGGTGGCCGGGATGCCCGCATAGGCCAGCCCGCCGATCCCCGCAGAAATGCCTGGGGTGATGCGGATGGGCACACCGGCCTGGACCAGGGTCTGCGCTTCCTCGCCGCCGCGCCCGAAGACGAACGGATCGCCGCCTTTGAGGCGCAGCACCCGGTGACCTGCGCGCGCAAGCTCGATCAGCCGCAGCGAGATGTCGCGCTGTTTGGGCGAGGGCTTGCCGCCGCGCTTGCCGGCATATTCGATCCGTGCATCCGGGCGCGCCCAGGTCAGCACCTCTTCGCCCACCAGCGCGTCATGGACGATCACATCGGCCTGTTGCAGGGCGTTGAGACCATGGAGCGTCATCAGCCCCGGATCGCCCGGACCCGCGCCAAGCAGCCAAACAAGGCCCGGTGGGAACAGGGGCCAAGACGCATCGGGCAGGGCAGGCAGTGTGATCATGGGCGTAGGGTTACAGCAGTGCCGCATCCTTGGCGAGAGGGGAGCGACCGATTGCCCACCGTCAGCGGCGCTTGATGCCACAGGGGCGCGGCGCTAGCGTGCCCGCGATGACATCAACCGATCCCAGCCGGCCCGGCGCTGCCCAAGATTTGCGTACGGGCTTTACCACCGGGGCCTGTGCCACTGCCGCCAGCCTGGCCGCGGCGCGTGCGTTGTTGGGGCAGGGGTTTGCCTCGCCGGTCGAGATTACGTTGCCCAAGGGTCAAACCCCGCGTTTTGAGTTGGTGGAGACAGCGACCGGCCCCGGCTGGGCCCGCGCGGATGTGCAAAAAGATGCAGGCGACGATCCGGACGTCACCCATGGGGCGATCATCCAGGCCACGGTGCGCTTTGGGTCTGCGGGTAGTGGCCTGTGCTTTGAGGCAGGCGAGGGCGTGGGGCGCGTTACCCGCCCGGGCCTGCCGGTGCCAGTGGGCGCGCCTGCCATCAACCCGGTGCCCTTGAAAATGATGCGCGCGCATCTGGAACCGCTGGGGGCCGATCTGGTGGTCACCCTCAGCATTCCCGGCGGCGAAGCGCTTGCGGCCAAGACCTGGAACCCCCGGTTGGGGATCGAAGGGGGGCTGTCGATCCTGGGCACCACGGGCATCGTGCGCCCCTATTCTTGTGCGGCTTGGATCGCGTCGATCCACCGGGGCATAGACGTGGCGCGGGCGGCGGGGCTTTCCCATGCTATTGGCAGCACGGGGGCCACGTCCGAGCGGGTGGCGCAGGCCCGGCTGGGGGTGCCCGACCATGGCATGCTCGATATGGGCGATTTTGCCGGTGGCTTGCTGAAGTACTTGCGCAGGCACCCTGTGCCGCGCCTTACCTTGGCGGGGGGCTTTGGCAAGCTGACCAAGCTCAGTCAGGGTGCGCTTGATCTGCATTCTGCCCGCAGTCAGGTGAATTTCGCCAGGCTTGCCCAACAGGCCGAGGGCCTGCCAGGGGCAGAGCACGTGGCCGGGGCCAACACCGCGATGGAAGCGTTGGAGCGGTGTGGACCGGCGCTTGCGGCCCGGATCGCCGCACAGGCGCGGGCCACGGCCTGGGATGTGCTGGCGGGCAGCGACATCGCCTTGGACGTGTTGGTGATCTCGCGCGCAGGCATCCCCTTGGCGGAGGCTGATGCCTCCGGCGCGCGCTGTCTATGAGCGATCTGCGCCAAGTTAGGGTCGTTGTTTTGGGGGGCACTGGCGAGGCGCGGGTGCTGTGCGCCCTGCTTGGGCGGCGCGGGGTTGCGACGGTCGCCTCGCTTGCAGGCGCCACACGCGCACCGCTCAGTTATCCCGTACCGGTGCGCCGGGGCGGCTTTGGCGGGCGCGCGGGCTATGAGGCATGGCTCGACGCCTGTGCGCCGCGCCTGGTGGTCGATGCGCTGCATCCTTTCGCGCAAACCATGCGCGCGCGGCTCTTGGACGTAGCGACGACACGATCCGAGCCGATCCTGCACCTCACGCGACCCGCCTGGCGGGCGCAGCCGGGGGATCGTTGGACCGCGTTTGCCACCCCATGTGATGCCGCCCAGGCGCTGCCCCCTGGGGCAAAGCCGTTGTTGACCATTGGCCGCAAGGATTGGCAGGCGGTGTCTCAGCACATCTCGCAAGGGGTGCTGCGCAGTATCGAGCCGGTGGAGGGTCTGCCGCCCACGCTGAGCTGGTTGCAAGACCGTCCGCCCTTCACCCTGGAGGGAGAGCTTGAAGTGATGCGGCAGATGGGAATCACCCATCTGATGACAAAAAATGCCGGTGGGGCGCAAACAGCCGCGAAACTGCACGCGGCCCGCACGCTGGGCCTGCCGGTGTTCATTGTCGAGCGGCCCCGTGTCGCCTCGCCCCATCCTCGGGTGCACAGTCCCGACGCTGCCCTTGCGTTTTGCGACATGGTGCTGGGGCGCTAGCCCTTGCGCGCTTGACAGCCGTTTTTGTCCAGTCCCATAGTCACGCGACCAAGGTGTCAGCGTGCCAGGCGCAGCCAGGCGCACCGACCGAAAAGGGAACGAGGCCTGTGTTGACCCAAATAGGGGGCGCGGGACCTCGGCCGCCCCCGCGACTGTAAGCGGCGAGCGGGTGCCCGTTGATCTCCACTGGGGTGCCCGCGCGCAGTCTGGGAAGGAGGGGCAGCCGCCGTGACCCGCCAGCCAGGAGACCTGCCTTGGACCGCCGGTGAGATCCGGCACCGTGAAACGGGCGGGGTGCCCCGGGACGCGTGAGGGGGGCACACGCGCCCCTTTTGCGGTATCGATCGGCCCTGTGTCCCTGAAGACAAGGACGGCTGGCTTATGACTGTGCACCCCACTGCGACTGTCTTGAAAGCGGCCCTTTGCCACCCTTTTGGGTGGGCAACCGCGCGCCCGACCCGCCAACACCTGATCCGCTCGGCCCAGCCCAATGGCTGCCGGTTGGCACACATTTCCTAAAGGACCCATCATGGCCCAAAAAATCCCCGCCACCGTCATCACCGGCTTTCTGGGTGCGGGCAAAACCACGTTGGTGCGCCATCTGTTGGAAAACGCCAATGGCAAGCGCATCGCCCTGATTATCAACGAGTTTGGCAACCTTGGCGTGGATGGCGAGATCCTCAAGGGCTGTGGGGATGAGACCTGCAGCGAGGCGGATGTGGTGGAGCTGTCCAATGGCTGCATCTGTTGCACCGTTGCGGATGATTTCATCCCCTCGATGGAGGCGTTAATCGCCCGCGCCGCGCCGCCCGATCATATCGTGATCGAAACCAGCGGTCTGGCGCTGCCACAACCCCTGGTGCGGGCCTTTAGTTGGCCCGAGATCCGCACCAAGGTCACCGTGGATGGTGTGGTGACCGTGGTCGATGGACCGGCGGCGGCGTCTGGCCAGTTCGCCCACGATCTTGCGGCAGTGGACGCGCAGCGTGCCGCGGATGACGGCCTGGATCACGAGACGCCTTTGTCCGAGTTGTTCGAGGATCAATTGGCCTGCGCGGATATGATCGTGATCAACAAATCGGACCTGATGGGCACGGGGCAGGCTGGCCTCGCGGCGCAGTTGAAGGCCGGTGCGCGCTCGGGCGTGCAGGTGCTGTCTGCCGAGCATGGGCGCATCGATCCCGGCGTTTTGCTGGGCCTTGGGGTGGGGGCCGAAGATGATTTGGAGGGCCGTCACGAGGTCCACCATCATCACCACGACCGCGACCATGATCACGACCATGACCATGACACTGAACACGACCATGACCACCATGACCATCACCACCATGATGATCACGGCCATGACGCCTTTCAATCCTTCGTGGTGGACCTGCCCGAACAGGCGGAGCCTGCGGACCTGACCGCCAAGGTCGAGCGGGTGATCCGCGACCATGGGATTTTGCGCCTCAAAGGGTTCGCCGCCATTGCGGGCAAGCCCATGCGCCTGACCCTGCAAGCGGTGGGCCCCCGGGTGGACACCTATTTTGACCGACCCTTTGCAGCGGGCGAGGCGCGGGGGACACGCCTGGTGGTGATCGGCCAAACCGGTCTGGACGAGGCGGCCATTCGGGCGGATTTGAGCTAGACCATGCATCTTTTGGCGGCCACGCCCGGAACGGTCTCGGACGGGACCGAGCCGGTAGATCCGGGACAAACCCCTGCGGACATCCTGTTTCTGTCCGCAGCGGACACTGAGCTTGCACTGTTGTCCGAGGCGCGCGCACAAATGGATGCGGCCCCCAGCCTGCGGCTGACCCAGTTGTCCTGGCTGGCCCATCCCTTCTCGGTCGATCTGTACCTGACCACCACGGCCGAACGCTCGCGCCTGGTGATCGCGCGGGTTTTGGGCGGGCAAGCCTATTGGACCTACGGCGTGGAACAGTTCGCGGCACGTCTTAGGGCCGCAGGGGTGCCCCTGGTGCTGCTGCCCGGTGATGACAAACCGGATGCAGAGCTTGCGGGCCTGTCCACCGTCTCGGCCCAGGATTACGCGGCCCTTTGGGCGTATTGCGTGGAAGGCGGGGTGGAGAATGCGGGAAACCTGCTGCGCTATGCCAAAGCGATGTTGGACGGAGGGGCTAAGCCCGAGCCTGCGCGGCCTTTGCTGCGCGCGGGGCTGTACTGGCCCGGTGCAGGGACTGCCGATCTGGATTTGGTGCGTGCGACCTGGCAACCGGACCGCCCCACAGCCGCACTGGTGTTTTACCGCGCGCTGGTCCAGGGCGCGGGCCTGCACCCGGTCAACCGTCTGGTCAAGGCGCTCTTGAGCGAAGGGGTGAACCCGCTGCCGATCTTCGTCGCCTCGCTCAAAGATCCAGTGTCCGCGGCTACATTGGCAGCCCTTTTTGAACAGGCACCGCCCTCGGTGGTGCTGAACGCCACGGGCTTCGCCGTCTCGTCGCCCGCGCCCCACGCCTGGGATGGCCCGCGCGCAGCCACACCCCTGGATGCGCCGGGCGCGCCCGTGCTGCAGGTGGTGTTCTCAGGCAGCAGTGCTGAGGCTTGGGAGACCAGCGCGCAAGGCTTGGGCGCGCGCGACATCGCGATGAACGTGGCGTTGCCCGAGGTGGATGGCCGCGTCCTATCCCGCGCGGTCAGTTTCAAGGGCGAGGCGTATCGGGACGACGCGACCGAATGCGCGATCCCCACCTATCGCGCGCAAGGCGACAGGGTCACTTTTGTCGCCAAACTGGCGGCCAAATGGGCGGCTCTGGCCCAGGTGCCTGTGGGCGACAAGCGTGTGGCGCTGATCCTGGCCAATTATCCCAACAAGGACGGCCGCTTGGCCAATGGGGTCGGTTTGGACACGCCAGCCTCGGCAGTGCATGTGCTGGGGCTGCTGGCGCGCAACGGCTATGGGGTGACAGACGCGCCCCGTGACAGCGCGGATTTGATGGCGCGCGTGCAGGCAGGGCCCACCAATTGGCTGCCGGACCGGGCGACGCGCACCGGGGGCGCGCGCCTGTCCTTGGAGGCCTATATGCGCCACTACTCGGCTTTGCCCTGGGAGGTGCGAGACAGCATCGAGGGGCGCTGGGGCCCGCCCCAGGACGATCCGTTTCTGGCCGAGGACGGCTTTGCCCTGTCGGTCCTGAGCTTTGGAAATGTGGTGGTGGGCCTGCAACCGGCCCGGGGCTATGAGATTGACCCCGAGGAGACCTACCATTCCCCTGATCTGGTCCCGCCGCACCACTATCTTGCCTTTTACCTTTGGCTGCGAGACGCCTTTGGCGCCCAGGCCATCGTGCACCTTGGCAAGCATGGCAACCTGGAATGGCTGCCGGGCAAGGCGGTCGGGCTCAGCCAAACCTGTTGGCCCGAATTGGCCCTGGGGCATCGGCCCCAGGGC
>JBCBNR010000069.1:0-10686 GCA_039821665.1 Pseudomonadota bacterium | reverse complement strand
TGCGCTGCCATGGCCTGCGCAACGCCATGATCCCGGTGCTGACGATCCTGGGCCTGCAATTCTCGTTCCTGCTGGCCGGTGCGATCATCATCGAGAACGTGTTTTACCTGCCTGGGCTGGGGCGCCTGATCTTTCAGGCCATCAGCCAGCGCGATCTGATCGTGGTCGAAAGCGTGGTGATGTTGCTAATTTTCTCGGTCATCGTCGTGACCTTTTTGGTGGACCTGGCCTATGCCTGGGTTGACCCGCGCCTGAGGCGGCGCTGATGGGCCGGCTTTGGGTGGGCGCGGGGCTGGTCGCCCTGTTCGGTGCAGGGGCGCTGGTCTCGCTGCTGTGGACACCCTATGACGTGGCCGCCCTGGACATTCCCAGCAAAATGCAACCGCCGACGCATGCGCACCTACTGGGCACCGATCATTTTGGCCGGGACTTGCTGTCAATGGTCATGGTGGGCGCGCGCGTGTCGCTGGCCGTGGCGTTTGTGGCGGTGGGCATCGGCATGGGGCTGGGCGTGCCCTTGGGCCTGTGGGCCGCCGCCAACAGGGGCGGCCTTGTGGATGAGGCGGTGATGCGCCTCAACGATCTTGTCTTTGCCTTTCCGTCCCTTCTGATCGCGGTGATCATTACGGCTGTGTTCGGCCCCTCGGCCTTCAACGCGATCCTGGCCATCGGCATCTTCAACATCCCCGTCTTTGCCCGCTTGTCGCGCGGCGCTGCCCTGAGCCTTTGGGCGCGCGAGTTTATCCTGGCCGCACGCGTTGCAGGCAAAGGGGCCGGGCGGATCTCGGTCGAACATATCCTGCCCAACATCGCCAATCTCTTGATCGTGCAAGGTACGATCCAATTCTCGCTGGGCATCTTGGCCGAGGCGGGGCTCAGCTATATCGGGCTTGGCGTGCAGCCGCCTACGCCCAGTTGGGGCCGCATGCTGGCAGACAGCCAAACGCTGGCCTCGCTCGCGCCCCATCTGGTGTTGGTTCCAGGCTTTGCGATCATCCTCACCGTGCTGGGTCTGAACCTGATGGGCGACGGATTGCGCGATCTGCTGGACCCGAAATTGCGGCGGAGGGCGGGGTGAGCCTGCTGGAGGTGCGCGACGTGAGCCTGTCGATCGACGGCACTGAGATCCTACAGGATGTCTCGTTCCGCGTTGCGCGCGGGGAGGTGCATGGGCTGATCGGGGAAAGCGGCTCGGGCAAGTCGATGACCGCGTTCAGCGTGCTCGACCTTCTGCCAGAGCGGGCGGAACGCGCGGGCCATATTCTGTTTGACGGCCTCTCTTTGTTGGAGACCAGCGAGGAGGCGATGTGCGCCTTGCGCGGGGCGCGCATCGGCATGGTGTTCCAAGAGCCGATGACCGCCTTGAACCCGTTGCAAACCATCGGCGACCAGGTGGCCGAGGGCCTGCGCTTGCACAAAGGGCTGGGACGGGCGGCGGCACGGGCCGAGGCGCGCCGGGTGCTGGCGCGGGTGGAGTTGGCACAGGACAACGTCTCGGCCGAGCGCTACCCCCATGAGCTGTCAGGGGGGCAGCGCCAGCGGGTGGTGATCGCCATTGCCATCGCCGCAGGCCCGGACTTGCTGATCGCGGACGAGCCGACCACCGCGCTGGATGTGACCACGCAAGCGCAGATTTTGGCGCTGCTGTCCCGGTTGGTGCGCGAGGATGGGATGGGCCTGATCCTGATCACCCACGACCTGGCAGTGGTCGAGGGTATTGCGGATCACGTGACGATTTTGCGCGACGGCCACGTGGTCGAGGCGGGGCCGACCGAAGAGGTGTTCGCCAAGCGCCGCCATGCCTATACCCAAGCCCTGTTTGCGGCATCCTCGCATCGGCCCAAGGCGCAGGCCCAAAGCTCCGAAACGCCGCTGTTGGAGGTGCGTGATCTGAGCGTAAGCTACGGGCGGCGCAAGGGACTGTTTGGCGGGGTCGAGCGGACTGAAGCGGTGCGCGGCGTCAGTTTTGATATCCCCCAAGGGGGGGCCTTGGGGCTGGTGGGGGAAAGCGGCTCGGGCAAGTCTACCCTGGCCCGCGCCCTTTTAGGGTTGGAGCCCCATCAGGGCACCTTGCGCCTGGGCGGGCAGGTGCTAGGCCCCGAGCGCAGCCAAGACGCGCGCCGGGCCATGCAGGTGGTGTTTCAAGACCCTTACGGCAGCTTCAATCCACGCCACAAGGTCGCCCGCTTGATCGCAGAGCCTTGGCATCTGTTGGGCGCATACCCTGAGGACGGTCCTGCCCAGATCACACGGGCCTTGGAGGATGTGGGGCTGTCCGCGCGGGACGCGCAGAAATACCCCCATGAGTTTTCCGGCGGGCAACGCCAGCGCATCGCCATTGCGCGCGCCCTGATCCTGCGGCCCAAGCTGATCGTGCTCGATGAGGCGGTGTCGGCCTTGGATGTGTCCATCCGCGCAACGATCTTGGATTTGCTGAGCGATCTGCGCGCGCGTTTTGGGCTGGCCTATCTGTTTATCACCCATGATCTGCATGTGGTGCGCGCGGTCACGGACCAGGTGATGGTGATGCGCGCGGGCCAGGTGCTGGAACAGGGCCCGACGGAGACGGTTTTTGCGGCACCCTCCCATGCCTATACCGCAGCCCTGATCGACGCGACACCGGTGCTTAAGGCAAGGTAGCCCGCTGGCTGGGACCAACGGGAGGCTCCGGGGCGCTGCCCCGTCTTGCGCTCAGCCCGCCTGCGCGGTCTGCGAGACGCGCAAGACCCCCCGGGATATTTTTGCAAAAGCGAAAGCGCATGGCCCCCTGGAAGGGCGCGCGCGGGCGCGCTAGCGTGGCGTAAAACGCGGGCGGAGGATGCGGTGGAGTTTGACACAACCGAGATGTTGATCGGGGGCGCATGGCGGGCCGGTGCCCAGACCTTAAGTCTGACGGACCCCTCCGACGGCTCTGCCTTGGCGCAAGTGGCCAGAGGCTCGGCCGAAGATGTGGATGCGGCAGTGCATGCGGCAAGGGATGCGCTGGACGGCCCGTGGGGGGTGATGAGTGCCGTTGAACGTGGGCGCTGCCTGGCACGGCTGGGACGTTTGGTGGAGGCCAACATCGACAGTCTTGCGCAGATGGAAGCGCGCGATGTGGGCAAACCGCTGGGCCAAGCGCGCGCCGATGCCCAGGCGCTTGCCCGATATATGGAGTTTTACGCAGGTGCGGCCGACAAAATCACCGGCGAAACCTTGCCCTATCAGGCGGGCTTTACCGTCTATACGTTGCGCGAACCCCACGGGGTGACGGGCCATATCGTGCCGTGGAATTATCCGATGCAGATTATCGGCCGCTCGGTCGGGGCTGCCCTTGCGATGGGCAATGCTTGCGTCTTGAAACCGGCGGAGGAGGCATGCTTGACCGCCCTTGCCTTTGCCCGTTTGGCGCAAGAGGCGGGCATGCCGGCCGGTGCGCTTAACGTCGTGCCCGGATTGGGCGCAGAGGCAGGCGCCGCGCTGGCCGCCCATCCTGGCGTTGATCATCTGTCTTTCACAGGCTCTGTCGCCACAGGTGTCGCGGTTCAGACAGCGGCCGCCGGCAACACCGTGCCTGTCACCTTGGAACTTGGCGGCAAGTCGCCGCAACTGGTCTTTGCGGATGCGGATTTGGAGGCGGCCCTGCCGTTTTTGGTGGGTCCAGGGGTGCAGAACGCGGGCCAAACCTGCTCGGCCGCGGCGCGGATTTTGGTTCAACGCTCGGTCTTTGAGGAGGTGGCGCGGCGCATGGCGCAGGCCTATGGGGCGCTGGAGGCCGGACCTGCCTTGGAGGATCACAGCATGGGGCCCCTGATCTCGGCCCGGCAAAAGGCGATTGTGCAAGGCTATCTGGCCAAGGCCAGCCCCGATCAGGTTCTAGCCCAAGGCCAGATCGTTGCCCATGCGCCGGCCCAAGGCCACTATCAACGGGCAACCTTGCTGCACCATGTAGCGCCCGACGCGCCGCTTGCGCAGGAGGAGATTTTCGGCCCCGTACAGGTTTTGATCCCCTTTGAGGACGAGGCCGAGGCAATCGCTTTGGCCAATGGCACGGCGTATGGCCTCGTCGCCTCCGTCTGGACCGAGAGCGGCGCGCGGCAGATGCGCCTGGCCAAAGCCCTGCGGGCGGGCCAAGTGTTTGTGAACAACTATGGCGCCGGCGGCGGAGTGGAGCTGCCGTTCGGGGGGCGCGGCAAATCGGGCCATGGGCGCGAAAAGGGGTTCGAGGCGCTGTATGGCTTTTCAGCCCTGAAAACGGTGGCGGTGAAACATGGGTGAGGGCGGTATGCGACTTGAGGGAAAGACAGCGATTGTCACCGGCGGGGCCTCGGGCTTTGGGGCGGGAATTGTCCGCAAATTTGTGGCCGAGGGCGCGCGCGTGATGATCGCCGATCTCAATGGTCAAGGCGCGCAAGACCTGGCCCAAGAGCTGGGGCAAGTGGCCTGCACTGTCGATGTCTCGGACGCAGGCAGCGTGGATGCCATGGCGAACGCGGCGCGCACGGCCTTCGGTGCGTTGGACATCCTGATCAACAATGCGGGCATCACCCACCAAAAAGGACCGATGGAGGGGGTGAGCGAAGCCGAATTCGACCGCGTTTTCGCGGTGAACGCCAAGTCAGTCTATTTGACCGCACGCGCCTTTGTGCCCGGTATGAAGGCGCGTGGGCAGGGCGCCATTTTGAATGTCGCCTCCACGGCCGGTGTCTCGCCGCGCCCCCATCTGAATTGGTACAACGCCTCTAAGGGATGGATGATCACCGCGACCAAGGCCATGGCGGTGGAGCTGGCCCCGGACGGCGTGCGGGTGAACGCGCTGAACCCCGTGGCGGGTGAAACCCCGCTTTTGGCGAGTTTCATGGGCGAGGATACACCACAGATCCGGGCAAAATTCCTGGCCACCATTCCCTTGGGTCGGTTTTCTCAGCCTCAGGATCTGGGCAATGCGGCGTGCTTTTTGTGCTCGGACGAGGCGTCGATGCTCACCGGCGTCTGCCTAGAGGTGGACGGGGGGCGCTGCATTTGACCGGTCCGGGCGCGCGCAACCTGATCACGGATGTGCCCGGCTTGCGCGTGGGCCAAGCCCAGGGTGAGGGGCTGAAATCCGGGGTGACCTGTTTGGTGGGCGAGGCTCCCTTCGTTGCGGGTGTGGACATCAGGGGGGCCGCACCGGGCACCCGGGACATCGCCCTTTTGGACCCTGAACGCACGGTGCAAGAGGTGGATGCCCTTGTGCTGTCGGGCGGGTCCGCCTTTGGGTTGGATGCCGCAGGCGGCGTGATGGACGCTTTGCGCGACCAGGGCCGGGGTTTTGCGGTGGGGCCTGTGCGGGTACCGATTGTGCCCGCAGCGATCCTGTTCGATCTGCTGAACGGGGGCGACAAAAACTGGGGGGCACGGTCCCCCTATCACAGGCTTGGAAGGGCCGCATTGGAGCAGGCAGGAGAGAGATTCGATCTGGGCAGCGCGGGTGCGGGCACAGGGGCCATGACCGCGCGGCTGAAGGGGGGCATCGGCTCTGCCTCTTGGGTTCTGGATGGGATTGGGACTGTGGGTGCGTTGGTGGCGGTGAACCCGGTAGGGTGCGTTGCCCCGCCCGGCGCCCGCGCGTTTTATGCAGGTGGTCTGGAGTGGGAAGGCGAGTTCGGGGGTCTGGGCCTGCCACAGGCGCCGTGGCCGGTGCTGGGTGCGGCAGATACGAAACTCGCGGCCCATATAGGGCAAGGGGCAAATACTACGATCGGGATTGTGGCTACGGACCTTGCCTTGGACAAGGCAGGCGCCACACGGCTGGCGGTGGCGGGTCAAGCGGGGCTTGCCCGCGCGATCCACCCCGCGCACACCGCTTTTGACGGAGATCTGGTCTTTGGTGTGGCCACCGGACGGGGGCCTGTCCCTAAGGACGGGGCCAGGTTGAGCGTGGAGCATGCAGCGGCCACCACCATGGCCCGTGCGGTGGCGCGCGCGGTGTATAGTGCGACGCCACAGGACGGGGACATCGCACCCTGTTGGTCGGACGTGGGGCGCTGACGCCCGAGGTAAGCCACCGCTCAGTTGGGGCACACAACACGAGCGGCGTGCTGCAAGCACCCTGACGCAGCGCATGTTGCCAACAGCACTAGATCACCCCGCGCTAGGTGAAATCAACGCCATCGACGCGTTGGGTGATGGGCCATGGTCCCTGTCACGGGTTCTGTGCGAGAGGCCAGCGAAGTTTGGGGCTTTGCCCCCGGGCGCGCGCGCCCTCCCCCAGGGTCTTCCTAAGAAACGGAGGCTGTCTTGGGGATGGGCGCAAATGCAAATCCGAGGGCCTTGGCGCTGCGCTGAAGGTTTGAGAGCACAGGTTGCTCAGGTCGCTCATCATAGGTTGCTGCGCCTTCATCTTGGTAAGTCATGCCATGCCGCACAGCGCTGTAAATGAGAACTGCGATCTTCCGCTCAGTAGCAGTAACCGCCCTGTGCTTGCCGATGCGTGATGACAGCCGTCGATAAAGCGCACCCGGGCCGCGTCGCCGCGCCGTAATTCATTTGTTCAATGTGGATAGGCCAACCCTCAAAACAGTCGCCACCGGCTTGCCTGTTGACCTGCTGGTCAGCGCGCTCCGCACCGAAGCCGCACGAAATTCGTTCGTTCGTTTCAGTCCCATAATTTGTCTCCTTTGCTACATTGAATGTTATCAAAGGAGCGGCCTCAAACCGCGTCACGTCCAACCCTTAAGTGGCCCACCGAACACCTCCGGAAGGCTGCTTGCGTGTTTGGGCACAACCTCGTCAAAGAAATCCGTTGCGATCAGCACCTGGTCGGGCGCACTGGGCCGCGCTTCGCCGAAGAACGGCACGCCGGCCCAGGCCAGGGTGTCGGCTTCGCGCGCAAACCACACCTGTGTGTCATAGGACGGGGCGAGCGGCACCTCACCCTCCGGCATGATCGCCCAATGGCTGATACGCATGCCCAGCAGCCCGCTATAGAAGGCGGGCAAGCGCACCGACCCCCTGTGCCACTGCCTAGTTCAAGGTCGCACAAGCCCGCCGTTGAGGCCGTGGCAAACCCCACAGAGGACCGCCCGGGAACGCGCCTGGCGGCCACCTGATTTACGGATGTGGCCTAATGATGGTTTTCGCCGTTGAGAAACCGTGCAAGTTCGATCATCAAGGTTTTGTCGATGATCCGCGCGGCGCGCGCAAGGAGGCCAACGCAGGCGTACCAGCCGCTCAGGGGACAGCGTTAGGGCTGTCCAAGCAGGCTGGTGTGCCGCCGCCCGTGCGCAGCCCTGCCACGTCAAGGAGGTCTTTCACGCCAAGGGTCATGCAGCCCAGAACACCGAGCGCAGGCGCGCAATACTCCCCAAGCGGGGCGTGGGCGGCAAAGGCTCCAAGATCGCTCATGCCCACATGCGCTCGGTTTGGTCTGTGTCAGCATATTTTGCGTCTGTTGCGTACTAAAATGGTCCACCGTGTGCGTCGCAATGTTTTGCCTAAAAATTCTGGCCTTGGGTCTAGGGTTGGAAGACTTTGCCCGGTCATGGACTATCTGCCGCGGATCTTATGCGAGCCGACCCTCATTTGGAATTCTGTAAGGGTTATAGTGCCTCCCAAGCGCATGAGCAGGCCAATTCTGAGCGCCCTGGAAAGGCCTGTGATGAAATGGTCAGCAGCAACACCGGAGTTTTGGGTGCTCGACATGTCGCAAATCTCGCTTCTCTACGTGCTTTTACCCAGGCCAATATCTCGGCGGCGGCTGCAACCCATGGGTTACTCAGCCTGCTGTCTTACTTCTGTCGGCGCGGGTGCGCCCCCACTTTGCGGACCAGCTTTTTTGTGCCAAAGCACAAGGGCTGTGCCCTGTTCGCTCCCCTAAATACTGTGAGCGATGCGTTGAAGTGAGTGTCAACCGAACAGTCCTTTGACCCCCTCCACACATTCGGGTGGCCGCGCCCAAATACCTGGGTGGGTCCCTGGTATCCCAGTTCGCCGCCACAGTCACCGGGGCGACGCCAGACATGCGCCTGTCGCCGCAACCCACGGTGCCTGGCTGCAATTACATCTAAGCGCCTGACTCTGGCGAGATTGACCTGCTGGTCAGCAATTGACCCAATCCGCTGCCCCATTTACCCACGCCCGCCCTGCCCTTTGGATCGCTTGGAGTGCCTGATGCGCCGCGAGTATCCGCCGGCAGGACAAGTTACGCCGGATCTAGACACATGGCCTGCCCAGGATCACAAGTCGCCCCGGTACGCCATAAAAGCGCGGTTCTCGCCTGTGGATGCGCAGCTTGCCCATTTGCCGGTGTCTCGGCACGTCAAGGATTATGCACGTATTGCGCAAATGCTGGCGGGCACGCGCCGGATCCTGACCACTGGCGCGCATTTCGTGCCGCTTGCGCTGTGGACAGTCCAGTGTCGCGGTGCCCGCCCCGGTGGAGTTCGTGCCGGTCAACGTCCGCCTACTCCGGCACGAGCGCAATGCCGCACATGCCTGGGCGCGCCAGGCCATGCGCGACGGGGCTAGGGCGCTGACCCGCTAGGTCAGGGCCGCTTGCGGGGGCGCAGCGCCACTAGACCCAGCAGGCCGGAGAGCAGAGCCAGGCTAGAGGCGGGCAACGGCACGGCTTGAACCGGTGCGGTATAGTCAGTGATGCCCAAGGTGACATCCCCCACCAAACCCACCTGCGAAAAGCTGTCCTGCGTCGCCAGGCTAAAGACCAGGCTCGACCAGCCAAAGGTCACCGGGGCGTCCACCACATCCAACAGCTTGACACCGGGGGCGGACCCGCTCACTCGGAAATCATCGGTCCCGAAGGTCAGGTTTGTTGTTCCATCCGCAACCCCGTTTAGATTGACCAGCAACCCAAAGACCGAGTTGGATGCAACTTGCACCCGGATGCCACTTTGAAACTGGGTAGTGCCAATTGAAAACGGCGCGGTCAGGTCGATCGAGAAATCCGGCACAAAATTCTGGGCCAGCAGCGCGTCGTCCACCTGGATAGTCTTTGAAAAAGAGGTGTTCACCGCGCCCAGGCCTGGTACGGGCGTTGTGTTTGAGAACGCCCCTGACAGGCTGAGTGTCGCGGCAGAGGCCGCCGTGCCCACCAGCAGGGCGGCACAGGTGATTAAAGGCAAGAAAGTCGGTTTCATGAAGTGCTCCATTATTTGAAAGAAGTCCAATACGGCCCGCTAAAAGGTCAAACTGACCCCATCCGCGGGCTGAATATCACTGGGCTGTGGCGGTGCGAGCGGCTCGCGCGGCGCGGATGGGCATCGCCGCGCCCCAAACACAGCCTCCCCGTCCGTACTGCATCCCCGCCCTGCCCCAGTCGATTGGGTTAGACCGTGGGCTATTGCCCCGGCCTGTGTGCCCAAGTTATGCTTGATCAGATCTACGCGCCGGTAATGCGGCCCCTGGGCGACCGGCGCAGCCAACAGCCGCTCTGTGGTGGCTGGGCTGGCCACGCCGGTCTGGGAGGTGGCAAGGACAGCGAGAACCACCGCCATCCCCGCCCTGCTCGGCACCTGGTTGAACCTCTGGCCCATGGCTCAGATGTCCGAATATCCAGCGGATCGTGCAAAGCTGATCAACTCTTGCACGTTCTCGGACGCAACATAGGTGGTGGATGCCCGATCCCGCCCGGCACTGCGCCCACCGATCGACCTGCCCGTGGACAGCACGCCCAACACCTCGGCATAGGGCGCCTTTGTAGTGCGACGCAGCAATGGCCCCCCGCTGTTGCCCCCGGCAGAGGTGCAGTTTGTGCTCACACGGCCTTTGGCGTTGATCGCAGTGATCTTGCAGCCTGCATCCACGCGCATAAAGAACCCCTGGTTCAGATCCCCCGAAAAGCCCAGGCCAAACAGATCAGACCGCATGCCACTGCGTGGCGAGGCCAAGGGCACCCAATAGGGGCTTGCCTCTTTGGTGATCAGAATGGCCGCATCCAGATGAACACAGGCGGGCGCGTTCTGCCGGTTGCGGGCGTAACAGGGCTGGAACTTCTCGTTATAAAACCGGGTATCGACCTCATAAGTTTGGTTCACACCGCGCATGAACGGGCCAGGCTGGTCTGGGCGCATGCGAAACACTTTATGGTTGCCCGTCGCACCCGTGCAATGGGCGGCAAAGGCAATCACTTTGGGCCTTACAAACACCCCACTGCAATGCCCACCAGAGGGGGTTTGAATGCGCACCGTGGCCAGCGCGATCGGGTCGGTCGAAAAGACGGGGGCCCGCCAAGTGTTGCCATCAACCCGTCTGGATTGCTGGGTGAAACGCGACGAGCGCCAATCCTGGGATATGCTGGTGACCGTGTCCGCCAGATCGCCAATGGCCTCAACACTCAGGTTGGCCTGATCCACGCTGGCCTGACTGGTGAAATCCGTGTTCGTGGCCACGGCCGCCGCTGCCCCAAGGGCCGCAAGGAATGTCAGCGTCTCCACCGCCGAAGTGCGGTTGGCCGCAGCATTTGCATGGGCGTCAATGCCTTGCGACATGGTCCCGGATGAGACGTTGAACAACCGCTTGGCCGCACTTGACCCATTGACAGAGCTTCCGGGCTGATAGGTCAGCGCAGCAAAGGCAGCGTTGCCTTGCTGGGTGGCTTTCTTTACATACTGGTAGCCCAAGTAATACTCGGGTGTGCCCTCCTTAGCGCTAACGGACAAGGGCTGTAGATCGCGGGTGATCGTATCAGTGCAAGCGGTGAGACCAAGACAC
>JBCBNR010000068.1:0-10688 GCA_039821665.1 Pseudomonadota bacterium | reverse complement strand
GTCAGGAAAGCCGTTGGTCACATCTTCCTGGCGGGTTTGGATGCGGCGGGTGACCCAGTAGTTGGGCAGAAAGTACCCCACCACACCGGGCACCAGGATCGACAGGATCACGGTCGACAGGCTGGGATTGCCTGGCAGGATAAACACCGACAGGGTGCCCAGGGCAAGCGCCCCCACACCCAACACGAACCTAAAGAGGTGGTAGGTCGAGACGGCCGAGCGAGCGCGATAGCCCGCCTGGATCAGACGCATCCGGGTCTCGGAAAATTCTTTCTGGTCCTTGGGTTCCAACAAATGGGCAAACCGGTCCAGGTTCGCCCCACCGCTGTCGTACCGCAGGCGCACCGCGGCTTCTTTGCTGGGGCCCTTGCCACCACCCACGGCCACGGACGAGCCACGCAGCTTTTTGAACGGATCTTCCTTTTGCTTGAACGCCATCGGCGCGGACAAAAGGATCAACACCATGCCCAGAAAGCCCAAAGCATAGAGCGGACCGAGCGGCCCGAAGGCTGCGATCAAAAACTCCCAAGCTTGCGTAAAACTGGCCAATGCACCCTCCTTCGCTGACTTGCGGTCAGACTTTGATGTTCACCATCATGCGCATGAAGATAACGTTCACGAACAAAAACACACCTACGATGATCGCCGCAGGCACAAAGGCTGACGAATTTTTGACATCGTCATAGTAATTGGGCTCCATCACCTGAATCAAGATCAAGGCGGCCAGCGGGAAAACCGACAGGAACCACCCGGACCAACGGGCCTCGGCGGTAATTGCGCGGACCCGGCGAAACAGCTTAAAGCGGGCCCGGATCACCTTGGCCAGGCCGTCCAAGATCTCGGCCAAGTTACCGCCCGAGGCGCTTTGGATGGTGACCGCCACCGACAGGAACTTTACGTCCTGCACATCGATGCGCGTGGCCATGTTCGACAGGCTTTCGGTGACGTCCATGCCATAGGTCGCTTCGTCCGCGATCATCCCAAATTCCGTGCCCAGCGGGTCTGGCATCTCCTGTGCGACGATGTTGATGGCCGAGGAGAAAGGGTGCCCGACGCGCAAGGACCGCACGATCAGCTCCACCGCGTCTGGCAATTGCTCCTCGAACAAAGACAGGCGTTTCTTAGCTTTGTTGTTGAGCCACAGGTAGACGGCGCCATAGCCCATCACCACCGAGACCGCGATGCGGATCATCAGGCCGGCACCGGTAAAGAAGGTCAGGCCCAGGAACGCCGCAACGCCCACAATCGCCATCACCACCAACAGCGCGGCGGGCGAGAAGGCGATATTGGCCTGAGCCGCCTTTTCCGAAAGGGGTGCGATGACGGGCAGGGATCTGTTTTCTCGGTGCTGCTCGCGCTCTTTGCGCAAGGTGTTCAGCACCTCCTCGGGATCCTCGCCCTTTTCCAACAGCTCCAACCGGCGGTTGACCTTGCTTTCCAGCCGCACGGATTTGCCGAAGATCACCAGATAGATGCCTTCGACCATGAACAGGACGCCGACAAAGATCAGGGCATAGATAATAGGCTCTGCGCTCATAACCTCGCTCCTGTTGGCTTACATTGCTTTGGCAGCGGAATAGATGGAGGTGGGCAGATCGTAGCCCCACAGCTTAAAGCGCTCGGCATAGAACGAGCGCAAGCCCGTGGGGGTAAAGCCCCCCACAATGCGCCCATCCTCGGCGATGCCATCGCGGCGGAACTTGAACACCTCTTGCATCGAAATGATCTCGCCTTCCATCCCGGTCACTTCCGTTACCGACACCATCCGGCGAGAGCCGTCTTGGAGACGGCTGACTTGCACAATGATGTTCACAGCCGAGGCGATTTGGTTGCGCATCGCCTTGATCGGCATCTCGATGCCGGACATGGCCACCATGTTTTCCAAACGGCTGACCGCGTCACGAGCAGAGTTTGCGTGGATCGTGGTCATCGACCCGTCATGGCCCGTGTTCATGGCCTGCAGCATGTCGATCACCTCTTTGCCGCGCGTCTCGCCCACGATGATGCGATCCGGTCGCATCCGCAGCGCGTTGCGCAAAAGGTCGGTTTGGCTGACCTCGCCCTTGCCCTCCACATTGGGGGGGCGGCTTTCCATGCGGCCCACATGCATCTGCTGTAATTGAAGTTCCGCCGTATCCTCGATGGTCACGATCCGCTCTTTATCATCGATAAACGACGACAGGGCGTTGAGGGTGGTGGTTTTGCCCGAGCCTGTTCCGCCCGACACGATGATGTTCAGACGCGTGGCCACGGCGGCCTGAAGATAGGCGGCCATCTCCTCGGTAAAGGCGCCAAACTCGATCAATTCATCGATCGACAGCTTGTCTTTGGAAAATTTCCGGATGGACACGAGCGAGCCGTCCACCGCGCAGGGCGGCACCATCGCGTTGAAACGCGAGCCGTCTTGCAAGCGGGCGTCCACGTAAGGGTGGCTTTCATCCACCCGGCGTCCCACGGCCGAGACGATCTTGTCGATCACCCGCAGCAGGTGCTTTTCGTCCTTAAAGCGGACATTGGTCAATTCCAGCTTTCCGCGCCGCTCCACGAACACCTGCTCGGCACCGTTGACCAGAATATCGTTCACGGTGTCGTCGCGCAGCAAAATCTCCAACGGACCTAGGCCCGTGACCTCGTCAAAGAGATCCTGGTTCAGCTGCTCGATCTCTTTGTTGTTCAGAACAACGCCCGCCTCGCGCAGACCTTCGCGAGAGATCACCGCAATCTCGCGGCGCAGATCCGCCTCGGTGGCTTTGTCGAGGACCGAAAGGTTCAGCGTCTCCAACAGCCGTTTGTGCAAATCCATGCGCACATCCAGCAGCCGTTCCTGCCGCTTTGCGTCGCGCTGGATGTCCGCCATCTCCTCAGCCGTGGCCTGGGTTTTGGCCTTATCCATGCGCTGACGGGCCTTAAACGCAGCCTCCTTCGGGGATACGTCAATCGAAGGGGGGGCAGGGACATCCTGGGGGCGTTGATAACGGCGAAACATGGTTCAGTTTCCCTTAAGGCTTGTCGGACTGGTCTGCGCGCTAGATCGGCGCAGTTTTGTTTTGGTCTTGTTGGCGATCACTGGACGACCGCGGCCTTCTCGGCCACGACCGCATCAAAGATAGATTTCGCAATGTTGCGAATTTCTTTGCGCAACGCATTTTTTGAGGCGGCTTCTTCAAGCGGCAGACCCTCGTCGCCTGCCTGCACCACCGCCTTGCCGCCATCAGGCAGCAAGATGTTGATCTCCACCCCAAGGCTTTCGGACAGGCGCTTCACTCGGGCCTTGCCGTTGATGTCAAAGCCGCCCGGTGCGCGGTTGAGGGCGAATTGCACCTTCTCAAACGGCAGTTCCTCGGCCTTCAGCGCGCGCAAAAAGCGCAAGGTGTTCTGGGCTGAACGCATGTCAGCCTCCATTACCGCGAAATAGGTCTCGGACATGCGCAGCACGTCGTCGGACCAATGCACCAGGGCTTGGGGCATATCCACCACGATGAAGTCATAAGAGCTTTGCGCGATCTCAAGCAGCTTGGTGATGTCCTCGGGCGCGATGATGTCGAGCGGCAGAGCATCCATGGGTGCGGTCAGCACCGCGAGGCGGGTTTTGAACGATGTCAGGGCCTGGCCAAGGGATTCATGGTCGATCGCACTGGGGTCCGAGATCAGCTCGTAAATCGCCTCGCGGCGAGCCATATCGAGATAGGTGGAGACAGAGCCAAACTGGAAATTGAAATCAAAGAGCGCCACGCGCTTGTCGGTCTTGCGGGTCAGCTGCGCCAGCTCCCACGCCATGTTCACAGCGAAGGTGGAGGCACCCACGCCGCCCGCCACACCATACACCGGCAGAATGATGCCGCGACGGTTGCGCGTCTTTTGCTCAACCGCCTGCGGCTCCACCCGGGTGGAGCGCAGCTTGGCGATGCTTTCGTTCAGCGCGCCTTCGGGCAGGGGGTAGGGCGCAAAATCCTCAGCACCTGTGCGCATCAACTGGTGCAACCCCGTGGGAGAGACATCTTTGGCAACCAGCATGACCCGGACATTCTCGGCCCGCGCCACCTTGATCGCCTGCAAAAAAGGCTCCAGGTCGTGCTCGTCGGTTTGGGTTACGCAGACAATCGCCACCTCAAGGTCGCTGTCCGCGGTGCCCAGCAGGGTTTTGGACGCATCCTCCACCGCGAGCGGCATCCAGCGGCCCGACAATTCGCGTTCCAGATCTTCATTGAGCATTTGAAACGCGTCCGCATCGCGCGAGATCGCAAAAGCCTCAATGTCGCTGGTTTTAGTCTTGAGCAAAGCCATCGTTTGCCTACCTCACGTCGTCAGCACCACCACCCGGGCCAGGGCGGGCGCGCAAACAGTTGCACATTTGGGCGTCGGGAGGGCCCGACAGATTTCGAATAGGTGTCGTTGCGCCCAATTATGGCCGCAATTCACCCGCCTCCACAAGCTTTATACTTTTGCATAAACGTGGCGACAATGTGGTTCTGACGATGGCCCGAAAGTAGTGAAAAGCGCCTTAAAATCAATATGTTAAAATCGCACAAACTGTGGCCCAAACAGAAAGCGGCGCCGGAGTGTCAAACTCCGGCGCCGCCAGTCTCTGCCAATGGGCAGAATTACGCTTAGACGCAGCGCTTAGCCGCCCTCGCCCGCGCCCAAATAGGCGTTGTAGATCACAGCGGCCCGTTTGCCGTCGAAATCATGGGCAGTGCCGTTGGCAAAGAAGCCTCGCACCTCGGTGACCGTGCGGCGGTTCAGACGCTCGGGCCCGGCGGTGTTGACCAGCGGACGGGTCTCGCCCAGCGAGGACACAGCCTCCACCTGGCGCCGGTTGACGCCTTGGCCGACCAAGTAGTTTACGGCTGCACGCGCCCGGCGCAGGCCCAGACGCTGGTTGTAGCTGTTAGAGCCAACCTTGTCCGTGTGCCCAAAGACCCGGAAACGGATCGACGGGTTCGCCCGGATAAACGCGGCCTGACGGTCAAGCGCTGCCATCGCATCGGCGTCCAGCGCGGATGAGTTGAAGGCAAAGTTGATCCGATCAGGGGCTGCGGCCCGGAACCGGTCATTCAACGAACGCTGGATAGACGCGGCACCTTCGGTATGCGCCAGCATGTTGTTCATGGACGCAGAGCCGAAGCTGTCAAAGCCTGTCTCGCCAGCGGTTCGGTCAAAGCCCGGTCCGCAAGCGGCCAGAAGGCCGCTTAGGGACAGTGCCGCGATGGCATGTGTGAGATTGCGTTTCATATCCATCACTCCATCACGTAGCCATAGGCGCCTTGGAAGTCCTCGCGCGCAACATCCGCTGCAGCGCCAGAGCCTACAATTTGGCCACCTAGGAAGAGCTCACGCTCGTTGGGGATCCGCATACGGTCGGTTGGCAAGCTGAGTGCCTCACCCACTGTGGGGGTGACCAGATGCGGGGTGACAATGATGACCAACTCAGACTGGCTGCGCTGGAAGTTGGTGGATCGGAACATTGCGCCGAGCACCGGGATATCGCCCAGCCAAGGCACCTGACCGATGCTGTCGGTGAAGTCGTCTTGCAAAAGCCCAGCAATTGCAAAGCTTTGACCGTCCCGCATTTCGATCGAGGTTGTCGCGCGCCGAACCGAGAAGGCCGGCACTTCGAACCCGTTTTGGATGATTGCGTTGGCGCTGTCGATGGCCGAAACCTCGGTCTCAAGTTCCAACTTGATGATGTCATCATCGATCACTGTGGGCAGGAATTCCAATTCCACCCCGAAGGTCCGATATTCGATGGAGACCGCGTCCTCGTCCACCACAGGGATGGGGAATTCGCCGCCCGCCAGGAACTCAGCGCTAGAACCGGAGACTGCAACCAGGTTCGGCTCCGCCAAGGTCCGCACAAGGCCCTTGGTTTCCAGGGCCTCGACCAGAAGGTTGATCGCCACATCGCCGCTTTGGAACGTTGCGCCAAAGGCACCGGTGTTTGAGCCGCCGATGCCGATCTGATCGGTGATCTGACCACCGATACCAGCGATTGATGCACCGGAAAGCTGCAAGTCAGCGCCCAGGGCGGTGATCCCGAAATTGGTTGTCAGGCCCTTGGCGACCGAACGTGTCATTTCCGCAAAGCGGACTTTCAGCATCACTTGCTGGGTGCCGCCGACCATCAGAAGGTTGGTGACCCGGCCCGGCGCATAACGCTCGGCCAATTCCAGGGCGCGCTGTACCTTGCGCGCGCCAGAGACGCGGCCGGACAGCACAATGCCATCATTGGCTGTGCGCACTTCGATGTTTTCGCGCGGCATAATATCGCGCAGACGCTCTTTGAATTCCGCCACGTCTGGTACGACCTGAACATCCACATTGGTGATCAGATCGCCCTCAGGGCCAAGTATCGTCAGCGTGGTGCGACCAGGCGCCTTGCCAAGCACGTAAATCGTACGCTCACCCAAGGTCGCGATGTCCGCGATGCCAGGATTGGCCACCGACAATTCAGAGAAGGGCTGATTGCTTTCCATAACAATCGCCCGGTTGGTTGCAACACTGATGCTGCTAGACGCCGCCCCATTGATCACCCGCAACACGCTTTGCGCATGTGCTGCTGGGAGGATTGGCGCCGACACGGCGAGGCCCAAAAGACCTACCCGAATCAAGCTTTTCAACTTCATGTGATCCTGCCTCTCGAAGCCACAAGATATGTGTGTCCCGGCACGTTGCGGCCGCGTTGACAGGTTCGAGAATGTGGGAAAATCGAAAAAAACACAAGAAACAAGAGTTTATGGGGTGACATTGATGTGGATAGGTCACACCCACTGGTTTTTCACCGTTTTTTCAACCGTCTGATCGCTGAAAATCAGCAGGGGATCTCAATAGCCACCCGCTGACCGCTGCGACGCTCATAGGTATAGCATTTGGGGGCAGCTTCTGGTGCTTCGACCTCAACAATACCCAAGATCTGGTTTTGGGTGATCCCGATCGGCCCCGACACCGCCTCTTCATCCACGCCGCGCAGGGACATGGACAGCCGGCCGGTGGACTGCGCCGTGGCCAGCACGCCCACGGTGTTGGGGGTGACTTCGACGGTGACGGTGCGCGCCACTTTGGGGCGTCGGCTGTCCTCATCCGCGGTTTGGTCAATGGCGATCACTTCAACATTTTCCAAAATCAGCTTGGAGCCCTGTTGGCTGCGCCCATCCACAGCGCCCGTCCAATAAATGTCCACGCGGTCACCGGGGTTGAGGAAGCCTGACACACCGGTGGAGACGTCGACGCGAATCGTAAAGGCGCGCATACCCGCGTTGAGCCGCGATGCAACGCCCGCATCCTGTCCGAACCGGGTCACTTTAGAGGTCAAGATTAGCTCATTCGGCTCCATCGTGCGCAAAACCGCGCGGGGCGGGGTGTTTTCATCGCCAAACAGATCTTCCATGTTTTGGAACGCGTTGGCTGGGATCGCTTCTTTTGGGAAGCGGATCAGTTGGACCTGGTCTTTTTTCAGGGCCATGCCGTACCTGACCTCGGATTTGGCAACGACCACAGTTCCCATGTCCACGACAAGCTTTGCCCGCTCGCGCAACTGAGCATTCTCAGTTTGCAAGCCGGACATGTAGTTCATCATCATGTAGACAGCAAAGCCTGCGATGCCGATGCCGAGCAAGAAAACGAGGCCGAAAACAAAGCGCATACCCTAGATCCATTTCTCTGGGGCGCGGTCGTGCGCCCGTCCTACCGGAAAGAACACACCCATTTAGGCAAAAGAAGGGCCAGAGACAACGCTCTTGGCTGTGAACGGTTAAGTGCCGAACTTAATCGTCGCAGAAACGATCACATCTTTGATACCCGTTGCCATGCCACCCAACGCGGGGGTGATGATGGGCAACACGATCACTGCAAGGACAACGACCATCGCAGTAAGGACCACCCAGTCCACGGTCACCGCGCCTTCTTCATCTTGGAAGAACGAGCGGATTTTGGCGAGATGCTTGGGGGTCAGCATACCTTGATTTCCTTACGTTACCTTACAAACACCAGCGACGTTTCACACAGACATCACCGGACGGGGTAGCGCTGGCCCGAAGGCCAACGCCAAATATCGACTTAGGTCGACGGGGTCTGAGCGACCAGCACGTTCTGGATGCCGGACGATGCAGATGTCAGGCCGGTACGGATGATGGCCAGCAGGCCGATCGCGATACCAACCAGGGCTGCGGTCAGCACGACCCAGTCCACAGTCACAGCACCCTCTTCGTCTTTTACGAAGGCGTTCTTCATCTTAAACAGTTTCATCGGTTTTCCCTCCAAGGACAAACGCTAACAAGTGTCGGTGTCACCAGTCAGACGCTGTCCGGGTTTGCAAGCCTAACCTGTTGCAAGGTCGTTCTGGTGGCTCTTTAATCCCAGTCACGCTGCGTCTCCAGCGAACATGCTCAATACACCGTTGAAATCTGGCATAAATTGGACGCTAGGGCGACCTTATTTGAAAATGATTGCCTAGTTTGTCAGCCATGCTTTTACACATAAAAACAAAAGGTTAAGTCGGGTATATCCTTGCGTATCTCGCCTTTGGAATAGGGGGGAAAACAAGGTGTAGGCGGTTCATCGCCGACGCGAATCCTCCGATTCTCTTACTTGTGTACCTGCTCAGCACCGTTAGACTCCCGTAAAAACAACCTGCAACCAGAGGGTGAAATGTCTCATCGAACAGCAAGGTCCATGGGTGTGTTTGCCCTTGTTACGATCCTGGCCACAGGCGCGCAGGCTCAGTCGGAGTTCACCTTCAAGCGCGTAAAGCCCGGGGGTGAGACTGCGGGCAAACGGATCACCATCCAGGTGGAACCGCCAGAGCCTGAGGTGCCGCTCTTGGGCAACTCGGTCAATGTGGGCACCTTGCCGACCCCATCTTTGCCTGGCCCGCGCCCCGGTGCCGGTGGCACGTCGGAGTGGTTTTGGACAACCGTCTCTCCCAGCATCGAGGCCGCCCATTCCACCCGGTTGGAGCTTGCGCGCCAGGCCGTGCTGCAGGACCGCCCCGACAGCCTGCCCTCGCAGGCGCGCATGGTGCGCATGGTCGACGAGCATGGCGTTGCGATCTTGACCCAAAGCGCGCCCCACGCGGTCTCTCCCGCGCTGGTCTTGGCGGTGATGGCGGTGGAAAGCGACGGGCGTGCGCAGGCCAAAAGCAGCGCGGGTGCCGTTGGCCTAATGCAGTTGATGCCGCAAACCGCCGCCCGCTTTGATGTCACCGACCGGGAGGACCCTGAGCAATCTCTCGCCGGTGGGGCGGAGTATTTGGCCTGGCTGATCGACGAATTCAAAGGCGACGCACCTTTGGCACTTGCGGCCTATAACGCGGGCGAGGGGGCGGTATCGCGGGCAGGAGGCGTGCCGGACTATGCCGAGACACGCGCCTATGTGCCCAAAGTGATCGCTGCCTGGTCTGTTGCGCGCGATCTGTGCCTGACCCCGCCCGTGAAGGCCACGGACGGGTGTTTGTTCAAATCCAGCGTCGCCCGCGGCAACTAGACGTCGAACACATCCGCCCAGTCTGGATGTTTGCGCCGCTCGGCGTTCACAAAAGGACACAGCGGGATGATCTTCACGCCTTCTTCGCGTGCGTCCGCAATCAGCCGCTCGACCAAAGCGCGACCGGCCCCGGTGCCGCGCAGGGCGTCGGGCACGCCCGTGTGATCCGCGATGATGCGTTGCGGCGAGAGGATGGAATAGGTCAGATCCGCCTCCTCGCCATCCAGTCGCAGCACATACCGGCCTTTTTTGCCGTCGACTTCGCGTGTGATGTCCATCAGACCAACGTTGCCTCGGTCGCGGCGGTCACATCCTTCAAGGTGACATCGGGGGCCAGTTCAACAACACTCAAGCCGCCCTCGACCACATCAAAGACGCCCAAGCCTGTGATCACACGGTCCACCACGCTCTTGCCGGTTAAGGGCAGGGTACAGGCCTTCAGCAGCTTGCTTTCGCCCTTTTTGTTGGTGTGATCCATGATCACCACCACGCGGCCGACACCCGCGACCAGGTCCATCGCCCCGCCCATGCCTTTGACCAGCTTGCCTGGGATCATCCAATTCGCGAGGTCGCCGTTTTCGGCCACTTCCATCGCGCCCAAGATGGCCATGGCAATATGCCCGCCCCGGATCATGGAAAAACTGTCGGCAGAGGAGAAGTAAGACGTTCGGTCAAGCTCGGTGATCGTTTGCTTGCCCGCGTTGATCAGATCGGCGTCGATCTCATCCTCGGTGGGAAATGGGCCCATGCCCAGCATCCCGTTTTCCGACTGCAAGGTCACGTCGATCCCATCGGGGATATAGTTCGACACCAAGGTCGGAATACCGATCCCCAGGTTCACATACATCCCGTCTTCAAGCTCTTGCGCCGCGCGTGCGGCCATTTGATTGCGGTCCCAAGGCATCGTTCAACCCTCCCTTAAGCCGCACGCACTGTGCGCTGTTCGATACGTTTCTCGTGATCACCTTGGATAATGCGGTTCACGAAGATGCCCGGCGTGTGGATCAGATCCGGGTCCAGGCTGCCCACGGGCACCAGTTCTTCGACCTCGGCGATGCAAACCTTCCCGCAGGTCGCCGCGTTGGGGTTAAAGTTGCGCGCGGTTTTGCGGTAGATCAAGTTGCCCTGCGCGTCGCCTTTCCAGGCTTTGACGATGGACAGGTCGGCAAAGATCCCACGCTCCATAATATAGGTCTCGCCGTCGAAGTCCT
>JBCBNR010000067.1:0-10728 GCA_039821665.1 Pseudomonadota bacterium | reverse complement strand
TCATCACACATAACCTTGGCCCCGCCGCCGCCCTCTTCGGCCGGTTGGAAGATCACCACGACCTTGCCTGCGAAATTGCGCGTCTCCGCCAAATAGCGCGCAGCGCCCAACAGCATCGTTGTGTGACCGTCATGGCCGCAGGCGTGCATCACCCCATCGGTCTGCGATTTATAGGGCAGATCGCGCACCTCTTGGATGGGCAGCGCATCCATATCTGCGCGCAGGCCGATCACATCGCCCGAAGCTGTCCCACGGATGACGCCCACAACACCGGTGCGCCCCACCCCCTCGACCACTTCATCGCAGCCAAAGGCGCGCAGCTTATCGGCCACAAACGCCGCTGTTTTGTGGGTCTCAAACATCAATTCGGGGTTTTGGTGCAGGTGCTGCCGCCAGGCTGTCATATCATCCTGAAAGGCTGCGATGCGATTGTAGACCGGCATGGTGGGGGCTTTCGAATGTGGCGCGACAAGCTGCATTTGTGTGTCTTTCCGGGCACCGCGTCAATTGTGCGATGACAAGATGTGGCAAAACAGGCTAGCGACGGCCCATGGATCGAAACGCCTCAGACACCTTGGTACACGCACCCGGCTGCGGCCTGCCCCGCCTGTTGGAGATCATGGCACGGTTGCGCGCGCCCGATGGCTGCGCTTGGGACCGCGAACAAACCTATGACACCATAGCGCCTTACACGATCGAAGAGGCCTATGAGGTCGCGGATGCGATCGCACGGCGCGACATGGACGATCTGGCGGACGAGTTGGGGGACCTTCTGCTGCAGGTGGTTTACCACACCCAAATGGCCTCTGAGGACGGGGTGTTTGACTTCCACGATGTGGCCGACGCGGTGAGCGAGAAGATGGTGCGCCGCCACCCCCATGTGTTCGGGGCGTCCGCCGGGGAGACCTCTGCTGCGCAGCAAGCCCAGGATTGGGAGACGATCAAGGCCGCCGAGCGTGCGGGCAAAGCGCGCCAAGGGGTGTTGAGCGATGTCGCCCTTGGCCTGCCCGCGCTGTTGCGCGCGGTCAAGCTGCAAAAGCGGGCAGCACGGGTTGGCTTTGACTGGCCGCAGACCGATCAGGTGCTGGACAAACTGCAAGAGGAGGCGCGCGAACTGGTCGAGGCGCGCGACACCCTCTCGGCGGACGCCATCGAGGACGAGCTTGGCGATTTGCTTTTTGTTATGGCCAATCTTGCCCGCCATTTGGGCGTGGACCCGGAGGCCGCATTGCGGCGCACCAATGACAAGTTTACCCGCCGATTTGGCGCGGTAGAGGACGCGTTGGCAGCACAGGGTCGCACGCCACAGGACGCGAGTTTGGACGACATGGACGCACTTTGGGACGCGGCCAAAGCGCAGGAGAGATCATGAGCTTTTTACAAATCACCTCGTTGTTGATCGTGCTCGCAGGGCTTTTTGGGGCGCTGAACTACTTTTTCCTGCGCTTGCCCTCGGCCATTGGCATTTTGGTTGTCTCGCTGATGGCCTCGGTCGTTTTGGTGGGCGCTGACACCGTGTTTCCCTGGCTGGGACTGACGGCCGGCATACGCGAGGCGGTCGGCCAGATCGCCTTTTCCGAGGCGCTGTTGGAGGGGATGTTGGGCCTGCTTTTGTTTGCAGGTGCGTTGCATGTGAAGGTTGAGGATCTGAGCAAGCAAGCGTGGAGCGTGGCGCTGATGGCGACCGTGGGCGTGCTGTTGTCCACGCTTGTTGCGGGCACCGCCTTCTCCTGGCTCACAGGAATGCCCTTGCTGGTGGCGCTGGTCTTTGGGGCGCTGATCTCGCCCACGGATCCGGTTGCGGTGTTGGGCGTGTTGCGCGCGGCCAACCTGCGACGCTCGCTAGAGACCAAGATTGCAGGGGAGAGCCTGTTCAACGATGGCGTTGGCTATGTGGTGTTCCTGGTGCTCGCAGGTCTCGCCTTTCCGGGCGATGGCGGGCATCACGGCGGTGGCTGGGCCGATGTGGCAACCCTGTTTTTCCAAGAGGCGGTTGGCGGCGCTGTGTTGGGGGCGGTTTTGGGCTGGCTCACTTTTCGGCTGATGCGGCGCATCGATGATTACGCGTTGGAGATCTTGCTCTCGCTTGGTCTGGCCTTCGGGGGATACGAACTGGCGGTCTATCTGCATGTCTCTGGCCCCATTATGGCGGTGGTGGCCGGCCTTTTGATCGGCGATGTGGGGGTCAAATACGGGATGTCCGCCACGACCCGAGAGCACCTGAACACGTTTTGGACGATCATCGACGAGATCTTGAATGCAGTTCTGTTCCTGCTGATCGGCATCGAAGTGTTCGCCGTCGCGTTCTCGCTTGAGGGGTTGCAGGCGGGTCTGGTGAGCATCGTGATTGCGCTGATTGCCCGCCTCACGGCGGTGGCGGTGCCGATTTTCATCCTCAAACCCTTTGTGGACTATCCAAGAGATGTGATCCCGATCATGACCTGGGGCGGGATAAAGGGCGGTATTTCGGTAGCGCTGGCGCTGAGCTTGCCGCCCGGCGAGTATACGACCCTGATCCTAAGTGCCACCTATGTGGTCGTGATCTTTTCGATCATCGTCCAGGGGCTGACGATCGCCCCTTTGTCCCGACGGCTTGGCCGATCGTTGGACCTGTCCTAGGGCGAGGCCCGCGTCTTTTGTGACAGGCCGCCTCCTATCTGGCCCGAGGCTGCAACAGGGCTGGCGGGCCGGTTCGTCCGGTTTGGTGCATCGCCCCCGGGGCGGCCCTGTCGAAGTTGGTTTTCTAAACGAGAGCCTTGGGGTATGAGGCCACAAAGCCCAACGCTTGCATCAAAGGACACCCCAGATGAGCGCCATTGTCGATATCACCGCCCGGGAAATTCTGGACAGTCGGGGCAATCCGACGGTCGAGGTGGATGTGTTTTTGGAGGACGGGTCTTTGGGCCGCGCGGCTGTGCCCTCTGGCGCCTCCACCGGGGCCCACGAGGCGGTGGAACTGCGCGACGGCGATGCAGGGCGCTATAAGGGCAAGGGCGTGCAAAAAGCCATCCAAGCGGTCACCCAGGAAATTGCTGACGCGCTGGTAGGCCTGGATGCAACCGACCAGGTGCTGGTGGACCGGACCATGATCGACCTGGACGGCACCGAGAATAAGGGCCGTCTGGGGGCCAACGCCATCCTTGGCGTCTCGCTGGCCACGGCCAAGGCTGCGGCGGAACGGGTGACCTTACCGCTCTACCGATATGTGGGTGGCACCTCGGCGCGCACGCTGCCCGTGCCCATGATGAACATCATCAATGGGGGCGAGCATGCGGACAATCCCATCGACATCCAAGAGTTCATGGTCATGCCCGTCGGTGCGCCCACCTGCGCAGAGGCCATTCGCTGGGGCTCTGAGATTTTCCACACTCTAAAGAAAGAGTTAAGCGCTGCGGGCCACAACACGGGCATCGGCGACGAGGGAGGATTTGCGCCGGCCCTTTCATCGACCACCGAAGCGCTCGACTTCATCATGCGCTCGGTCGAAGGGGCGGGTTTTGCGCCCGGAAAAGACGTGTATCTGGCCTTGGACGCCGCCTCGACCGAGTATTACCGGGATGGAGCCTACGACATGAAGGGCGAGGGCAAGGTTCTAAGCTCGGCAGAGAACGCAGAATATCTCAAGGCCCTGGTGGACGCCTATCCCATCATCTCGATCGAGGATGGGATGGCCGAAGATGATTGGGACGGCTGGAAGACCCTGACAGACTTGATCGGCGACCGCTGCCAATTGGTGGGGGATGATTTGTTTGTGACCAACCCGGTGCGTCTGGCCCGCGGGATCGCAGATGCAACCGCCAACTCGATCCTGGTTAAGGTCAACCAGATTGGCACTTTGACCGAGACGCTGACCGCGGTCGATATGGCGCACCGGGCACGCTATACTTCCGTGATGTCTCATCGCTCGGGCGAGACCGAGGATACGACAATCGCGGATCTGGCGGTGGCCACCAATTGCGGCCAGATCAAAACGGGGTCGCTGTCCCGCTCGGACCGGTTGGCGAAGTACAACCAGTTGATCCGGATCGAGGAAGAATTGGGCGAGGCAGCGGTCTATGCGGGGCGGAGCATCTTGAAGTGAGGGCACTGGCCCCACCCGTGCTGGCAGGTCTGCTCGCGGGTATGCTGGCCGGGTGCACACCGCCGCAGCCCGGGCCGACACCTCTGGTGCAGCGCCTGCAAGCCGATCCCGAGGCGTTGCAGTCGTTTCTGGCCGACAGCACGCTGAAAGGGTTCACGCCCGGCTTTGGCACGCAACTTGGATATCTCAGCGCCCAAGGCGGGGCGACCCTGATCCTGCCAGGCAGCGTCGTTCTGGCCACGGGCACCTGGCGGGTGCAGCCCGGGGCGCAAGGGTCTGAGGTGTGCTTTGCCTATGAACCGCAAGAGGCAAACCCAATCACGCAACAGGCAGAGGGGGCAGAGATTTGCGCAGGTGTTGCGCCCTATCTCGCCTCGCTCGATAGCTTGGTGGATGGGGATCCTCTGGGTTTGGCGGGTACAACCACCCTGCCCGGCCCCTTCGCGCCCGAGGAAGATGTAAGTCTGGCACAAGCGCAGACCCGCCTGGGGGCAACCGGCGTGATTGGCCCCAACAAACTGAGCCAGCCCCAATGACCGATGCGCAAAACCTGATAGAGACCTTGGACCTGGGGCCCCATCCCGAAGGAGGGTGGTATCGCCAAACCTGGGTGGCCGAGGTGCAAGAGGGTCAGCGCCCCGCGGGCACGGCGATCTACTATCTGCTGGAAGAGGGACAGCGATCCCATTGGCACAAGGTCGATGCCACCGAGATCTGGCATTGGTATGCGGGCGCCGAGATGCACCTGTCCCTCGCGGCCCAAGATGCGGGACCGGTCGAGACGCATCTGCTTTCGAACGCTTTTGCCGATGGCGCGCGCCCCCAGGTCATCGTGCCCACAGGCTGGTGGCAATCGGCGCGTCCGGTGGGCGGCTGGTCCCTGGTGGGCTGCACGGTATCGCCAGGGTTCCAGTTCGACGGGTTCGAACTGGCGCCGGTGGGATGGTCGCCGCGCGTCTAGGGCATTGGTATAGGCTATAGGCCTGTCCTTTGCGCGCAGCGGTAGGCCCCGGCGCCCAACCCAACACCTATAAGTTGACCAAAACATAGTGTCGCCACAGTTCCGCCAGCATTGTAAAAAGTTGTGCAACCTCTGGTCGTAAAAAATAGACTTTCGAAAAATGCGTCAAGCTACGGCTTTATTTAGTATATATACCCTCTCTTTTGCGCATTTCTGGATTTTTCCTTACTTCCATAGAAGGACAACGGGGCGTGTAAGGTTAACTGAGTAGTCTTTTGCCCCGTTCCGTTCCGTAAGGAACATTTGTTGAGAGGGGCAACGCTATGCGTTTGTTGACTATCGGGACTGCACTTGCAGCCCTTTTGACCGGTGGGGCACATGCCGCCACCCTTACCTTCATGGACAGCTTCGGTCCTGAGTTGACGGATTATGCATCCGCATCCGCCAGCAACCCGCTGGGCAGTGCTGTGATTGCACCAGACCTGGAACTGGGTCTGTTCGACGGCACCTTGGGCACCCTGACCGGCGTGACCTTTACCATCAGCGCCAGCTTCGACTCCGATGGGACCGTGTTCAACAACTCGCCATCGAGCGCGAATGCAAATGCCTTCATCGATCTTGAGGTGTTCGTGGAAAGCAGCCTGATCTCGATGCCCAGTGTCGGTGCGAATGGCGGACAGTTGACCGCAAGCGGGTCAAGCGGCCTGACAACCTTCGCCACCGGCACAGGTGGTACCGCGACCACGATCTCGGGCTCTGGCTCCGAAAGTGGCGCACAGACGCTGGCCCCGTTCATCGGCCTGGCCGGTGACACGTTCGATGTCGCATTCTTCACGGTGGTCAGCCAACGCTTCTTTGGCGGTGGCGGCAATCTCAACTACGAGACCGAGACAGGTGCCACGATCAAAGCGATGATCGAGTATGAGTACGAGCCCGCCGCGATCACACCCGTGCCGCTGCCTGCCGGTGTTCTGCTGCTGGGTTCTGCGCTGGTTGGTCTTGCGGCGACACGGCGTCGCCGCTTCGCCTGACGTCACCGCTAGGTTAGCGTTCAGTTAAAGACGAGGGCGGCCCCGTTTGAGGCTGCCCTCGTCCCTTTACGGGGGACGGGGAAGGGTGTAGCTGGCGATGAACACATCGACAGGCTTTGGCTGTGACAAACGCACCCGCACCGCAACTCTATCTGGTGGCCCCCGCCCAAGGGCCTTTGGGGGCTGTGATTGAAGGGGTTGCGCGGCTGTTGGACAGCGCGGCGTTCGCCTGCGTCAGACTGCCCGCCGCGGGCCGGGATGAGGAGACCCTGTCGCGCATGGGCGACGGGTTGCGAGAACTGGTCCACCCCTATGACATCCCCCTGGTGCTTGACGATCATTACCGGTTGGCAGCGCATTTAGGTTTGGACGGGGTGCACCTGACCTCGGGCGCGCGGGATGTACGTGCGGCGCGCGCGCATTTGGACAAGGATGCCATCATTGGGGCCTTTTGCGCAACGTCGCGCCACCAAGGCATGACGGCGGGCGAGATCGGGGCGGATTACATCTCGTTCGGGCCCGTGGCGCACAGCGCGCTTGGCTCCGGCGACGTGGCGGAGCGCGAGCTTTTTGCCTGGTGGGCCGAAATGATCGAACTGCCCGTGGTGGCCGAAGGGGGCTTGGGACTCGACGAGGTGGCTGCCCTAAAGGATGCCGCCGATTTTCTGTGCTTCGGCGAAGAGGTCTGGTCCGACCCCACAGGGCCGGAGGCTGCGTTGAAGGCGCGCCTGGCGGCCCTTTAGCCGGGCAAACGCTGGGTTAGTCCTGCGCGCACCACGTCCTCGCACGCAGCAGCCAGCGCCTTGCGGTCTGGAAATTCCGCAGGGTCGAGCGCTGGGTGAAACACCACGTCCACCCTGTTTCCGCTTGCAAGGGCAAACACCGCCTTGAGATGCGGACCCAGGGCCATGTCCCCCCACCACCCGTAAAAACTCGGGGGCAAGGGCGCGCGCGCGTGGTAGACGACCGAGACCGGTTGGACCAGGCAGCCCGCCTCTTGCGCTGCAGCAAACAGGCTGGAGCGGAAGGGCAAAACCCGCTGCCCATCGGTCGACGTGCCTTCGGGAAACAGGACAACGCGCCGTCCCTCGCCCAGGGGGGTCAGCAATTGCGATTGCTGTTGCTTGGCCTGGCTGCGCCGACGCTCGATATAAACAGTGCCGATTTGGCGTGACAGCGGGCCGACCACGGGCCAGCGCGCCACCTCGGCCTTGGACACAAACACCACCCTCTCGGCCGCCAGCAAGGCAAAGATGTCGATCCACCCGGTGTGGTTGCTCATCAAAAGGCCAGTGTCGATGGGCACGCCCTCGCGTCGGACCCGCGCACCGCACAACCACAAACACACCTTGCCCCACAGATGGGCCATGGTCAGCCAAACCGGTGACCGCCCGCGCGGCTCCACCCAACGCGAGATCAGAACTGGCACCATGCCCACATAGGTCACAACAACCAATGTGACCGCGCGCACCCCCATGCGCAGCCGTTGCCACAGGCTTTGCCGGGGCAAGGGGGGCGGTGGGCCGCCGGACCAAGTCAGCTCAGAGCTGGGCGGCCGCGCGGGTGTAGAAGTCACGGTACTTTTGCGCCATCAGCGCAGTTTCCATCACAAGACATATGTCTATCGTATTGAAATCATGATCGATAAATGCGCCGTCCCCAATAGTTCCTCCCAGCCGCAGATACGCCTTTATCAAAGGCGGGATCTGTTGGCGCGCGCGGACCGCATCGAACAGTGCTGCCGGATCGCGCACAAGCTCTACCCTGTTCGGCCCAGGATGGGCAGAGACCCGCAAATTCTGAGGGGCCAGATGCGTTGTGCCAAGCTGTGCCAATGCGTCACGCAACGCAGCAGGGTCTGTACCCGGAAAACTCGCCACGCCAAAAAGTACCTCGATGTCTTGCGACAGCACGTATTTGGCCAAGGACGACCACAGAAGATGCAAGGCCGCGCCGCCCCGGTGGCTGGATGCCACGCAAGAGCGGCCCAGCTCCAACAAACGGTCCGTGCGGGTCAAAAGTGGCGACAAATCGTACTCGGATGCGCTGTAAAATCCACCGATTTGCGAGGCGCGGGTGCCCGGCAGCAAGCGATAGACGGCGCGCACCCGATCCAAGGGGTCCGCGACGGGATAGGCATGGTCCACCAGGATCAGATGGTCGAAATGGGCATCATGGGGATCGCATTCCAGCCGCCGGGCATGGTCGGCATGGGCCGCTTTCGCGCCCATCTCCTCGACAAACACCGCATAGCGCAAACGCTGGGCCGAGGCGATCTCGTCCTGGGTGCGCGCCAGGCGCACTTCGTATTGTGAAAAGTCCAGTTTCATCCACAGACCTGATATCGCAGGGCTAAGCTTCTATGGAGTTTGCGCGGGCCACGCAACCATATGCCGATTGCGCCATACCCAACCCGTACCCCTTGCGCGTTATTTTAACGCCTGATTAAACAAAATGAGACAAGTCTTTCGCGTGTCTAAGGGTCAAAGACAGGCTCTAGCGCGATTTTGGAGCCGTCGATGACCACCTTGCCCACATGTTCGAAATTGACTGTGATGCGGTCACCGATGATCGACTGGATCTGCCCCAGCCCCCAATCTTCGCGGTCGGGATGGCGCACCAGGCCTCCGGGCTCTAGCAACGGGTTCATCGCAGTGTCCTTGCCTTGGTTTTGCCCATGAGCCGCGCAAGCGATCTTGCTGGACTGGTGAGCGCGCGGTTGTGCCACGATCTCATAAGCCCAATTGGGGCGATCAGCAACGGTGTGGAATTGCTGACGCTCAGCCAGTCTTTCAGCTCGGAAAGCCAACTGATAGCCGACAGCGTGGACACGGCCAAAAACCGGGTGAAGTTTTTCCGCCTGGCCTTTGGGCTTGCCCCCGTCGAAGGCATGGCAGAGGTGGCCGAATTGGCGCGGCTGGCACCCGCCCAATTGAACCACAGGGTGACGGTAAAATGGCCCGAGGCGCCAGAGCCGTTGTCGCGCAGGCATGCCCAAGGTGTTCTGCTGGGTTTGATGTGTCTGGAACGGTGTTTGCCTCGGGGCGGCCAGATCGCCGTCAGCCTGGGAAAAGGCTGGGCGGATCTGACCGCCACCGGTCCCAGGGTCGAAGGGGATGGTGCTGGCTGGGCGGCCCTGGACGGCGTTCAGGTGCGCCATGGGGATGTGCAGTTTGCCTATCTCGCCGCCCTGTGTGACGAGGGGGCCTTTGCGCTGACGCGCAGCGAGGGGGCGGATCAGGTGACGCTGCAACTGACGTTCCCGCCCTAAGGGGTTCTGTCGCTCACAGCCGGGGCGGTCGGTTCCTAGGGTTTAGCTTTGCGCGACATGCCAGGCCACAGGCCCCTGCGGAGCAGGCGTCAGGCCCTATAAGGTCTTGAGCGTGGACCGAAATTGGGCTGCTCTGGTCTGATAGTGCTGTGCTGTGGCAAGATTGGCAGCGCGTGCGGCATCATCCAGGGCGCGCACCTGCTTTGCTGGGGACCCGACCGCAAGCATACCGGGGGCGATGACCTTGCCTTCGGTCACAAGGGCCGCAGCCCCCACCAGCGCCCCTGCCCCGATCACAGCGCCGTTGAGCACGGTTGCCCCCATGCCAATCAACGCCCCTGCCTCTATGGTACAGCCGTGCAGCAAGGCTCGGTGACCTACCGTCACATCCGCACCCAGGGTCATCGGAAACCCCATATCCGTGTGAAGCACGGCGTTTTCTTGGATGTTCGTGCCCGCGCCCAGCACGATGGATTCATTATCCCCGCGCAGCACGGCCCCGAACCAGATCGACACGCCAGAACCGATGACCACATCGCCCACGACATGGGCGCCCGGTGCGATCCAAAAGTTGCCATCCTCGGGCAAGGTGGGGCGGCGGCCATTGAATTCATACAGGCTCATCCCGTCCGCTCCTCGAACTCGCGGTTCATGCCTTGCACGAAATCCACCAAAACGCGCCTGCGGATCCGCTCTGCCGTCAGGATGGCAGTCAGTTCTGCTTCGGCTTGGTCCAGGTTGTCATTGACCAACACATAATCATATTCGGCCCAATGGCTGATCTCGTTTTTGGCCTTGGCCATGCGTTTGGCGATCACCTCGGCGCTGTCTTGCGCGCGGCCTTTTAGCCGCGCCTCCAATACCGCAATGGACGGAGGCAGGATGAAAATCGACACTGTGTTGTCTTTGAGGGCTGAGGTGCGGATTTGCTGGCCGCCCTGCCAATCCACGTCGAAAAGGATGTCTCGGCCCTCCGCCACGGCCGCTTCGGCCGGTGCGCGGGGGCTGCCATAGAGGTTGCCGAACACCTCGGCGTGTTCCAGCATCCCGCCCGAGGCCACCAACGCCTGGAACGCCTCTCGCGTGTGGAAATGGTACTCGCGCCCATCCAACTCGCCCGGGCGCGCAGGGCGCGTGGTGGCCGAGACCGAAAAGGTGATGTTGTCGTCCTTGGCCAAAAGCCGGCGCGACAGGGTCGATTTGCCCGCCCCCGAGGGAGAAGAAAGGATGATCAAAAGACCGCGTCGGTCGCCCATAGCCTATTCCACATTCGCCGCTTGTTCGCGCATTTGATCGATGGTGACTTTCATGTCCAGCCCCAGGGCCGTCAGATCGGACGAGCCGGATTTGGCGCACAACGTATTGGCCTCGCGGTTGAACTCTT
>JBCBNR010000066.1:0-10812 GCA_039821665.1 Pseudomonadota bacterium | reverse complement strand
GTGGTTGGCATTCGCAAAAAATTCTGATTTTACCAAATTCATGCAAGCAGATGATATGGACCGCCGCCTGCTGCGCCTTTTGCAAGGGCAGCCTGACATGGCCATCACAGCGCTGGCCCAAGCCGCGGGCCTCAGCCCCGGCCCCTGCGCGCGCCGGATTGCTGCGCTAGAGCGGGCGGGCATCCTCAAGGGTCGCTCGATCCGCATCGACGCGCGCGCCTTGGGTTATGGGGTGGAGGTGTTTTTGCGCGTGACCTTGGACAAAACCGTGCCCAACGCCTTCGATCAATTCACGGCCGCTGCGGTCAAAATCCCCGAGGTGCGGATCATTCAAACCCTTCTGGGCCGGGTCGATATCCGCATGGATGTGCTGGCACGTGATCTTGGCCACTACCAGGAAATCTACAAAACCCGCATTCTGGCTTTGCCCCATATCTCGGACATCGAAGCGTTGATGCTGGTCTCCGAACTTAAAAACTCCGAAAGCCTGCCCCTGTGATCGACCTGGATGACACCGACCGGGCGCTGCTGGCCGCGCTCAAGGCGGATGGGGCGGCATCCGCGGCCACCTTGGGGGGGGCTGTCGGTCTCAGCCAACCGGCCACCTGGCGGCGCATCCGCAGGATGGAGGAGGCGGGCATTATCGCGGCCCGCACGCTTGAACTGGATCGCGCCAAATTGGGCTTTGACGTGGTTGTGTTCTTAGGGGTCAAACTGGCTGGCAAAGGCCGCGTTTCCGTGAGCGAGTTCGAGCGCGCGGTCTGCGCGATCCCAGAGGTTCAATTGGTCCAACATGTCCTGGGCGTCTATGACTACCGCCTCAAGGTGGTCGCCCGCGACCTGTCTGACTTTGAACGCATCCTGCGCCGCCGCATCATGACCCTGCCCGGGGTGGGGGAGGTGGAATCGAACGTATTGCTGAGCGAGACCATTCCAGACACGCTTCTGTCCACCCGCGCCTAACGGCGCCCTTCTTTCATTTTTGCAAAAATATCCCGGGGGTCTGGGGGCAGCGCCCCCAGCTTTGGTCTGGCCCAGCCGTGGCGGGCGGGCGCGTCTGCCGGAAAGCTGGGACCCTCTAGATCACCGCCGTCTCGACGAACGGCGTCTCGCTCAACACCCGATCCATGGAAAAGGGCGACAGATCAAGGCTGCGATAGGCGCCATGGACCAACAATTCCGCCATGCCGCGTCCCATCGCTGGGGATTGCTGCAAGCCATGGCCCGAAAACCCGTTGAGAAAATGAAAATTTTCCAACGCGGGATGGGGCCCCAACACCGCGTTGTGATCGAGTGTGTTATAGGCATAGTGGCCGACCCAGGCATGGGTCACCTTCACCGCCTCAAAGGCAGGGATGCGTGTGGCCAGTGCTGGCCAAACCTTGTCCTCCCAAAGCCCGTGATCCATGGCAAAATCCGTATACTCGACGCCCGGATCATACTGAGCATGGCCCCCGGCCAGATAAGTACCGCCATTGTTTTCGCGCACATGTACGCCCGAGGGATCGATGGTCAACGGCAGCTCTTGCGCCAAGGGATGGGCGGCTTTGAAAATCCATGTGTGGCGCTTGCGCGGCTCCACCGGCAGATCGAGGCCCACCATCTGCGCCACCTGTGCAGCCCGGGGCCCGGCCGCGTTCACCACCGACCCGCACGCGATGCGCGCGCCCGAGGCAAGTGTTACAGAGGTCACTCTCGCGCCGGTCTGCTCGATCGCCACCACCTCGTCGGTCAGGTAGGTCACGCCGTTGGATTTTGCATCACGCTTGAACCAATCGAACACGGTGCTGCCGTCCCAATACCCCTCGTCCTTGCGGTTGATCGAGCCCAACAGGATGTCGTCTACGTGGTAGAAAGGATGCTCCGCCTTGATCTCGCTTGGCGTCAGCAACCGCGTCTCGGCCCCATGGGCCAGTTGGATCGCCTGGTTGTCCCGCAGGGTTTGGGCAAAGGCAGGGGTGTCGGCCAGGTACATATAGCCAAAGGATTGGATGCTCAGTTCGGGCACCAACGGGTTGTTGCCCATCCGCTCGCGCAAGCTCTTGACGAACTCCGCGGCGAATTGGGAAATCTGGATGTTGAGCGCCGTTGAAAATTGCTGCCGGATACAGGAATTCGTGTGGGTGGTGGATGCGAACTCATAGGTCGGATCCCGCTCCACCACCACGACGGAGCCTCCGAAGCCGTCCATCTGCGACAAAAACCAGGCGGTGGACGATCCCATGATCCCACCTCCGATAATCACGATATCCGCACGGGCGGGGGTCTCTGTTTGTGCTGTCATCGGAGGGCCTCTGGGCGGATCGTTGCCAATTCTTAACCAAATAACGATTTTTTGAGGCGAGCCTCAAGGTCCTCTTGCTAGCGTGGCCCAATGGCCCGGTCGATGGAGACGCCGATGATCGAAAACTGCACAGTTAGGGCCGTAAATCGGCGCGCAAGCACCTGGGTCGGCGCGCTTAGCGCAAAGGTTTTTGCACTGGTCCTGACGTGCTCTGTTGCCTTGGCGGATGCGCCTGCGCGGGTGTGTGGGTGGACCACGGATCCTGCCACGGCCCCGGTGCGGATTATCCCCGATACCTTGCCCGAGGCGCTGAACACCGGGCCCGCCTTGCCCGGTCTCGTCGGACTGCGGCGCTGGCTTGCCCCGGTGAAGGGGGAGGATGCGCCACCGCCCCCGCAGTTCTGCGGTGGCACAGCGGTGGCCCCGAACGCGGTTTTGACCGCGCGCCACTGTGTGGAAGGGCGCAGTTGGATCAGGCTGGACGTGACGGCCCCTGCGCCCAATGGCCTAAGGTTTATGCGCGAGGCGACCACGGCCCTGTGCCCTGTACTGTCCGTCCCCGGCCGACTTCACAGGGATATGGCATTGATATTGCTCAAAGAACCCTTGCCGAGCGAAATCCCGTTTGCGGGTCTTGTGACCGAGGCTCAGATGAACAGGCTCAGCGGCGAGGACGAGCTTATGTTGGCCTCGTGGCCGCTTGCCATGCTGTCCGCCCGCGAGGTGGAGGCGCGGCGCACGCGCCTACGCGCGGAAGGGATGGGCCCCTATGATATGTTGGTCACCCGCAGGCTTGCAGGGCACCGCCGCGGGCCCTGTGGTGGCGAAAGCGGCAGCCCGGTCTATGCCGAAGTGGGCGGCTCATGGGCGCTTTTCGCGGTGCTCTCGGCGATCTCCCGGCCAGAGCCCGTGAACCAGGACCGAACCGATCGCTGCGCCGATCCCGAGACCCGCGCCTTGCTGACACCCACAGTGGGGTTTCGCGCTTGGATTGACGAGACATTGCGCCATTGCGCCGAGCGTCCGGAGGCCTGTGCAGCCCCTGCGATTGCCGCAAATGTGGCTGGCCAAGACGAATAACCTGGCCTAGGTCTCGGACCGAGCAGAGTGGTGCGAGGGGTCCCGTTTGGCACGTATGGTTGGCATCTTCGCCCTGGTGTTGGTGGCGGTGGTTTTGTGGCGCGCCAGCGACACGGACGCGCCGCTGCGCGCCATGGTCCCAAGCCCGGTTGGGCAAGGGGGGGGCGATGTGGTTTCTGTTCCGAGTGCCAGCGATAGGGTGGCCCTGGCAGAGCCTTATCTGACCCCGATCCTGTCGACCCTTCTTGGCCGCATCTACAGCGCGTTCGAGCAAACGGATGAAGGGGCGATCTATGACGGTATCGCAAGCGCCGTCGTGCCCGGTTTGGCCGCCGATCTGTATCTGCAACGTCGTGCGGTACAGGTCGCTGAAGCCACGCAAGAGGGTGCGGCCGATATTTTGGAGCTTGAGGTTCAAGCGGTCACCCCGATCCCACAGGATCCCGCAAGTTTTGACGTCACCTGGATGGTGCGCGGCTTGGTCGGCCATGAGGACCACCAGCACGAGCGCCTCAACATCTATTCCGCCCGGGTGACCCTCGCGCCCACGAACGGCGAATGGCGGGTGGGGCAGTTCGACCTAGACGCGGTTACCCGCACCGATGCACCGATGTTCTTCGATGACTTCTGAGCGGACCCCTGCGCCGGTGATCGCGTTTCGCGATTTGCGCTTTTCCTATGGGGCAGGTGCCTTTGGCTTGGCAATTGAGGCGCTGACCATCGCCCCCCATAGCCGCGTGGCCATTGTGGGGCCATCTGGCACGGGCAAGACCACGATGCTCAACCTTCTTTCTGGCTTGGATGTTCCCCAGGCCGGCCATGTGCAGGTGGCGGGCACAGCGCTTGAAACCCTTGGCGATGCCGCCCGCCGGCGCTTCAGGCTGCAAAACCTGGGCTTTGTGTTTCAGCGCTTCGAGCTTGTCAGCTACCTCAGTGTTTTGGAGAATATTCTCTATCCCTACCGCCTGTCGCCTGCGCTGCGCCTGACCAATGATGTGCGCCTGCGCGCACAGGACCTCGCCCGCTCCGTTGGGCTGGACGACAAACTGTCGGCGAAGCCTGCAGCCCTCAGCCAAGGAGAGCAGCAGCGCGTTGCGGTCTGCCGCGCATTGGTCACAACGCCCAAACTGGTGCTGGCAGATGAGGCCACGGGAAACCTGGACCCTGCCAACAAAACCTTGATCCTGGATCTTCTGTTCGAACAGGTGGCCAAAGCGGACGCAACCTTGGTGGCCGTGACCCATGACCACGGCCTGTTGCCGCGCTTCGACCGGGTGATCGACTTTGCAGACCTGACCACGGGCGAGGGACGGCGATGAGGGATGCGCTGTATCTTGCGGCGGCCTATTTGCGCCACCATCTGGGGCGCACCGCGATCCTGGTTGTGGCCCTTGGGCTGATCCTGACCGTGCCCTTGGTCAGCCGCAGCCTGTTGGCCAGCGCCGAGGACACGCTCAGCGACCGGGCCCGCACCACGCCCTTGTTGATCGGGGCCAAGGGTGCTGCCCTGGATCAGATCATGAACGGGCTGTACTTCACCCAAGATCTGCCGGAGCGGATCACCATGGCGCAGGTGGACCGGGTTTGGGACAGCGGCTTGGCCGTGGCAATCCCGCTGCATGTGGTGTTTCGGGCCGGCGGTGCGCCGATCGTCGGCACTACGTTGGATTATTTCGACATGCGCGGCCTCGCGGTGGACAAAGGGCGGGGCCTGGGCCTTTTGGGCGAGGCGGTGCTGGGGGCTGAGGCTGCAAAACGGCTCGACCTAGGCCCGGGCGACACGTTGCTGTCGGACCCCACCAACCTGTTTGACCTTGCGGGCAGCTATCCCTTGCAGATGACGGTCGTGGGCGTGCTCGCGCCCACCGGGCGCCCGGATGATGATGCGGTGTTTGTGGACATTCGCACGGCCTGGGTGATCGAAGGTCTGGGGCATGGCCATGACGATGTGGTGGACGGCGCGCTTGTGGTCGCTGAAACCGATCAAGGGCGCACCTTAAGTGCCGCTGTCGCCCAGTTCACGGTCATCACACCGCAAAATGTGGACAGCTTTCACTTCCACGGCGATCCACAGACCTATCCCGTCTCGTCCATCATCGCCGTACCCTGGGACGACAAATCCTCGGCCATTTTGCGCGGCCGTTATTTGGGCGCGGAGGAGCGGGCCCATGTCGTCCTGCCCGCCACGGTGATCGAGGGATTGCTCGCCACGATCTTTCGCATCAGCCAGCTTCTGGATGGGGTGATCGTTGTCATCGGTGCAGCTGCGGGACTTGCGGTGGCGCTTGCGATTTATCTGTCCACCCGACTGCGCGCGGACGAGATGGCCACCGCGCGGCGGCTTGGGGCCCACCGGTTTATGCAGGTACAACTGATCGGGGCTGAAATTTTCTTGCAAGTCATCGCCGCAATTGTGCTCAGCGCCCTCCTGACATTGGCCGTAAGCCCCTATATTGGGGACATCGCCATTTGGTTAATTCGGAGCACTCCATGACCCGCTTCCCCCTCTTTGTTGCCGCCACCGTGTTGGCTCTGCCTGCGCAAGCCCATTTCGGCCTGCTGCTGCCCGCCACTAGCCTGGCGGAGACCCGAGAGATGCCGGTGTCCATCGCCTTCCTTCACCCGTGGGAGCGGGAGGGCATGACCATGGAGGCACCGCAAAACGTCTCGATCACCTTTGAGGGCGAGACGACGGATCTGACCGGCAGCCTGACCTCGGCCACTCTGTTCGGGGATCAGGCCTGGGAAGTGACCGTGCCGCTGCCGCGCCCGGGCGTCCATGTCCTCAGCCTGACCCCAACCCCCTATTGGGAGCCGGATGAAGATGTCTTTATTCAACACTTCACAAAGACCTATATCGCAGCCTTCGGCGGGGATGAGGGCTGGGATGCCGAGCTGGGCCTGCGCACCGAGATTGTTCCCCTGACCCGTCCTTTCGCGCTGTGGGAGGGCAATCTGTTCCAAGGGATCGTCAAGCGTGATGGCGCAGCGGTGCCTTTTGCCGAGGTGGAGGTTGAGTATTTTAACGACAGCGGCGCGGGAACCCCATCCGAATTGATGATCACCCAAACAGTTAAGGCCGACCAAAACGGCGTCTTTTCCTATTCAGCGCCCGCAGCCGGATGGTGGGGTTTTGCGGCGCTGAGCACTGCTGAGGAGACCTTGCCACAGGATGGGGTGGAAAAAGAGATCGAGCTTGGGGCGGTCATCTGGGTGGAGTTTCAGGCCTGGGACGCCAAATGATCATACGCAGTCTGGTCTTGCTTGCCCTTCTTGCGCCGGGCGTCAGCCTTGCGCATGGGCTTGTGGTGTTTGCCTTCGTGGATGGCGGGGATGTGGTGGTCGAGGCCAAGTTCTCGAATGGGCGTCTCGCGCAGGCAGGCGTTGTGAACGTCTATGATGCGGTGGACACCAAGTTGTTCGATCTGCCCGTCACGGGGGGAGAGCCGGTGCGCTTTCCCGTTGACCCAAGCTCGGGCGGGTATCGGATCGAAGTGGTGACACCCAACGGGCACTCCGACTATTGGGTGCTGACACCCAATGATTTGAAAGGCACCGAATGATACGTCTTTGCCTTCTGATCCTTGGGCTGGGCCTGTCCAGCAACACTGCGGCCCTGGCGGCGGAGCGGACGATCGCGGTGGTCAGCGCCCATCTGGGTGACTTCGCACAGCGCCTCGGGGGCGACGGGGTGGAGGTTTACTTTCCCGTAACTGGCGACCGGGATCCCGCCCTGTGGCGCCCCAGCGTGGCCGAGATCGGCGCCATCCAGTCGGCCGATCTGATCCTGCTCAACGGGGCGGAATTTGCCCGCTGGACAAAGCGCACCTCGCTGCCGCGCGCCCGCGTGGTGGACACGGGCCGCAGCCTGGCGGATCGGTTTATTGTCACCCAAGGGGCGATTACCCATTCCCATGGCGGGGACGAGGCCCATTCCCATGACGGGATTGCGCCGCAGCTTTGGCTTGACTTTGCCCAGGCGCAAACCCAGGCCGAAGCGGTGGCTGCCAGCCTCTCTCAGCGGTTGGGCCTGGACATCACTGCGGCGGCACAGGGCCTATCGCAAGACCTCGCTGCGCTGGATGCCCGCGCCAAAGCGGTCGTTGCAGGGGCCGATATGGTTCTGGGCGCGGGTCCGGGGTTTGAGTATTTCTTGCGCGCCTATGCCCAGCGCAGCGCCACTGTGGCCGATGTCGCGGGGATGGAGGCGGCCTTGGCTGACCTGACCGAAGAGGCACGCGCCTCGGCCACTGTGCTGCTGCTGACCACGTCGCAAAGCTCTAACGCGAAGGCGCTGATCAACCGTGCCATGGGGGTGCGCGAGGTGGTGTTCGACTTTGGCAGTGCCGCGGGCGACGCGGGCTTTGTGGCGCGCATGAACGCCAATCTCGACCGGATCGAGGCTGCGCTGGCGCGCTAACCGCCGCCGTCAGTCCCCATAGGTGAGCGATGCCCAAAGCGTCACCCAAACCGCGCCCGTGCTTTGCGTGATAGACGCGGGGGCAGGGACGATCTGCACCGCATTGACCAGGAACGACCCAGGGCGCTTCGGCACTTCGAACACCCCTTGCTCGTCGGTCTGGTAGAGCAGCTTTTCCACACTGCCATCGGGGGCCTTGTGAAAGACATAGGTCGGCACGTCAGGTTGGGGCGCGCCCCGGCCCAGCACCTGAAACCGGGTCGGGCCGGTCGTGGTATATGGGTTGTCGAGGGCGACCAATTCGTAGGTCATGCCCAAAGGTTTGTCCGCGCCTTCGCCACTGCCCACCGCCATCAGCAGTTTGACGTAGCGAAAATAGCTTTCCTTGATCTTAGTGGTGGGGAACCCACGGGCGGCATGGTCGTCCAAGGCAAACTCAAGCCGCTGATTGGTCAGAAACGTGGTGAACTTTTCCATCGTGGGATAGGTGATGTTGGCAATCGGCGCCCGGTGCCAGACCACGTGCAACCCATCCCCTTGTGGGCGAGACGAGATGGAGGGACGGTCGCCTGACTTGCCAAACACCTCGCTGTCGCCCACCGGGCCGACAATGCCCGTGCGCTCGTAGCCGCGGGCGGAATAGCTCAACTCCGTCCCATCGAAATCTTCGCCATTGAAGGTGCGCGCATAGATCTGCGCGCCCGATGGGATCTGATACCGCTCAGCCTCGAACCAAAACTCATGGCCCTGGGCTGGCAGCGCCAGCATCAATAGGGCTGCTAGAACAGCGCCTCGCATCATGCACGCCTCCGACGTCGTTTGGTATCGCCCGTGCCCGCGTTGAATGACACCTTCGGCAGGGGCACCACTTGCGCCAATTGCGGGAAGGGGGCGGTAGCATGAGGAATGTGGTTGGCAGCGACGAAATGCTCTTGAAACCTGGGTTCCACGGCGGTTTCAACTTTCTCGATCCGCCGCACCACGCTTTCGATTTCGCGGCGCGAGGCGGCGTTGAGCAGGGCGATGCGCGCACCGGTGCCAGCGGCGTTGCCCGCACTTGTCACCTTGGCAAGGTCGCAATCGGGGATCATGCCCAGCACCATCGCGTGTTTGGGCGAAATATGGGCGCCAAAGGCCCCCGCCAACACCACGCGGTCCACGCTGTCCACATTCAACTGATCCATCAGCAGGCGTGCGCCCGCGTAGAGGGCGGATTTCGCAAGCTGAATCGCGCGCACATCCCCTTGGGTGACCGCGATGCGCGGCCCGCCGCTGTCGCTGGCGTCGTGCAATAGATAGGCAAAGGTCCGCCCCTCGGGCACGCACCGTGGGGTGCCGGTCACCTCGGGTCCGCCGATCAACCCGCCCGGATCCACCAAGCCCGCGATGCGCATCTCGGCAATTGCCTCGATGATGCCAGAGCCGCAGATGCCTGTGATGCCCGTGGCCTCGGTCGCCTTGGCAAACCCAGGGTCATCCGACCACAGATCGCACCCGATCACCCGGAACCGGGGTTCTTTGCTGACCGGATCAATCTCCACCCGTTCGATCGCGCCAGGGGCCGCGCGCTGGCCCGCGCTGATCTGGGCCCCTTCGAAGGCGGGCCCGGTGGGGGACGAACAGGCGAGCACCCGCTCGCGATTGCCCAACAGGATCTCGGCATTGGTGCCCACATCCACGATCAATGTCAGCTCTTCGGACTGGTTGGGCGCCTCTGCCAGGGCAACAGCTGCGGCGTCTGCGCCCACATGGCCCGCAATACAAGGCAGGATGTAAATCCGCGCGTCCGGGTGAAGCTGAAAATCGATCTCGTTGGCCCACAGGGTCAGGGCGTCGGAGGTTGCCAGGGCAAACGGGGCCTGGCCCAGCTCCACCGGGTCGATGCCCAACAGCAGATGGTGCATGACCGGGTTGGCGACGATCACTGCCTCCATGATCAGTTCGGGATCGATCCTTGCCTCCGCCGTAATCTGGGCGGTCAGGGCGTTCATCGCATCGCGCACAGCCCGCGTCATCTCGTCATCGCCGCCGGGGTTCATCATGGCATAGGAGACCCGGCTCATCAGATCCTCGCCAAAGCGGATTTGCGGGTTCATCAACCCCGACGAGGCGACGACCTCGCCGCTTTGCAGGTCGCACAGATGGGCCGCGATGGTGGTGGAGCCGAGATCAATCGCAAGCCCAAAGATCGAGCCGTCGTAATAGCCGGGCCACACATGGGTGATCCGCGCTGGATCCAATCCATTGCCGTGGTACACAGCACAGGTGACGGACCAGTTGCCCTTGCGCAGGGCCGGTTGCAGGATCTGCAAGGTGCGCAAATCACCCTGAACATGGGCCAGGTCCCACTGCTCTGACAGGGCTGTGACCAGCCGCTCCAAATCGCCCGATGGGTTGTGCATGTCCGGCTCTTCCACCTCGACATAGTAAAGCCGAGTAGAGGGGTCCATCACGATGTCGCGCACTTCGGCGCGTTTGCGCACCACTTGTTTGTGCACTTGGCTTTCGGGGGGGACATCGATGACCACATCGCCCTGAACGGTCGCCTGGCAGCCCAAACGCCGCCCGTCGATCAGCCCGCGCTTGGATTTATACCGCTCTTCCACCGCGTTCCAGTCCGACAGCGCGTCTTGCGCCACCGTCAGGCCGTGCTTGGGAAATTCCCCAAAGGACGGAGTGATCTGGCATTTCGAACAGATGCCCCGTCCGCCACACACACTGTCGAGATCCACGCCAAGCTGGCGCGCGGCTGTCAAAATCGGGGTGCCCAGGGCAAAATGCCCCCGTTTGCCCGAAGGCATAAACACCACCAATGGATTGTCATCACGCATGTTGCCCAAAACCCTGTTCCACTCAACCACCGTTACGCAAACTATCCCAAACCTGTAGGGCGCAAATGCGTCATAAAACTCCGCCTCTGCGACCGATCTTGGAACCCTGTCCCTTTCGTGCGGCCATGCCCTGTGCAGCGCCGCATCGTACCCCTATTTTCAAGGTGATAGAGCCCTAAGGGAGAGTTGACCATGGG
>JBCBNR010000065.1:0-10823 GCA_039821665.1 Pseudomonadota bacterium | reverse complement strand
CCTGACATGACACCCTTGCGCCTGGCTTGGATCAACGGCGATGGGATCAGCGCCGAGATCTTGGCCAGCGCCGAGGTGGCTTTGGCCGCCCTTGGGCCCACCTTGTCCCGACCGGTGACTCTGGAGCGAGAGAACGTGGGCTTGGCGGCCTTGGAACAGACCGGCACCACCCTGCCGGACCGGGTGGTCGCTTTGGCGCGCGATGCGGATGGCGTCGTGCTTGGCCCGGTGTCGCACAATGTCTATCCGGCGGTTGAGGACGGGGGGCTAAATCCGTCCGGTGTGCTGCGCAAGGCGCTGGACCTGCATGCCAATATTCGCCCGGCCCATACATGGGCGGGTGTGGCATCCCTCAGCACCGCCCCGTTCGATCTGATCGTGGTGCGTGAAAACCTCGAAGGCTTCTATGCGGATCGCAACATGGTAGAGGGTGCTGGAGAGTTCAGCCCCGTGCCCGGTGTCGCCCTTGCCTTGCGCAAGATCACCCAAGCCAATTCCATTCGCATCGCCCAAACCGCGTTCGCCATTGCCGCGACCCGGCCCCGTCCCAGGGTCACCGCGATTCACAAAGCAAATGTGATGCGCCTGACCGATGGGCTGTTTCTGGACACCGTGCGCGAGGTCGCGCGCGCCCATCCTGACATTGCCTATGACGAGATGTTGGTGGATGCCGCGGCCGCCCATCTGGTCCGCGCCCCCGATCAATGCGATGTGCTGGTCACAACCAATATGTTCGGCGACATCCTGTCCGATCTTGCCTCCGAGCTGTCGGGCGGTTTGGGCCTCGCAGGTTCGCTCAATCTCGGAGAGCGCCACGCCTTGGCCCAGGCCCAGCATGGCTCGGCCCCCGATATCGCGGGCAAGGACCGTGCCAATCCCACATCGATGCTGGTCTCGCTGGCCATGCTCTTGCGCCATCTGGGGCAAGGGCAGGCGGCCACCACCCTTGAGGCTGCGTTGGCCACGTGCCTGTCGTCGCCTACGACCCGCACGCGGGACTTGGGTGGCCCCTTGGGCACCGATGCCTTTACCCAAACCTTGGTCGCCACCCTGCAAGAGGCCACAGTATGACCCAAACTGCGATCCCGTTTTTGTTCCTGCGCGGCGGCACCTCGCGCGGGCCCTATATGCGCCGCTCTGATCTGCCCGAGGACCAAGACCTGTTGTCCGAGGTGCTGATCGCCGCCGTCGGTTCGGGCCACCCGCTGAACATCGATGGGATCGGTGGCGGGGCGGCGGTCACCACCAAGGTGGCGATGCTGTCCCCGTCGCAGGACGATTGGGCCGATATCGACTATTTCTTCGCCCAGGTCAGCGTCGAGACGCGGCAGGTCGATTACAAACCCACCTGCGGCAATATCCTGGTGGGGGTCGGTCCGGCGGCCATCGAGATGGGCCTTGTGCCCGCCACAGGCGATCTGACCCAGGTCAAGATCCACGCGGTCAACACCGGTGCCCGGGTCACAGCTCAGGTCGCCACGCGCGACGGTGCGGTGGTCTATGACGGGCAGGCCGCCATTGACGGTGTGCCGGGCACGGCGGCACCGGTTTGCCTGCAATTCATGGATGTGGTGGGCGGTGCCACCGGCGCGATGTTTCCCACCGGGCAGCGGATCGATTGTTTTGACGGCATAGAAGTCACCTGCATTGATGTGGCCATGCCCATGGTCATCGCAAGGGCCGAGGCCTTTGGCCTCACCGGCCACGAGACAGCGGCGGAGCTGGATGACACCCCTACCTTTTACGAGCGGATGGAACCGATCCGCAGACAAGCGGGCAAGGCGATGGGGCTTGGCGATGTCTCTCAATCTGTGATCCCAAAATTTGGCCTGATCGCGCCGCCGCGTGCAGGCGGGCATATGGCCACCCGCTATTTCATGCCCTGGAACTGCCATCCCAGCCTTGCGGTCACCGGCTCCCAGGCGTTGAGCGCCTGCCTTCTTTGCCCCGGCACGGTGGCCGAGGGGCTTAGCAACGCGCCACCCTCGCCGGTGGATCTGAAGATCGAGCATCCCATGGGGCTGCTTGATGTCACCGTGGCTTACCACCGCGAGGGCGAGACCTTCGATCTGATCTCCGCCGGGCTGACCCGCACTGCGCGCAAATTGGCAGCGGGCGAGCTGTTTGTGCCTGCTGCCATCTGGCCCAAAGCTTGATCCGCTCTCAGTTCAGTATACTATTGCATGCAGTGATAGGAGAGCACCCGCAATGAACAACTACACACCGGCCCTGATCGATGCCCGCCGACACTTGGACCTCGCACTCACCGCCTTGCAGGGGGAATTGCAGGCTTACCCGACGCCCGTCTCGGGCTGCGATGCGCAGTACAACCACCTGGTGGGTCTGCGCCGCCAAGTGGCCGATGCGCTGGCCGCGCTCGACACGCCCGCGTTTGTGGCCACACCGCGCAGCTTGCACCCGGGCGCAGGGGTGGAGCAGAGGTGAAGGTTCACATCCTCGACGACTGGTTCGACACCTTGCGGACCTTGCCTTGCTTTGCGCGCCTAAAAGACCACGAGGTCACCGTCTGGACCGACCACGAAAACGACCCAAAGGTGCTGGCCGCCCGTCTGCAGGACGCAGACGCGCTCGTGCTCTTTCGAGAGCGCACGGCGATCACCGCCGACCTGCTCGCCCGTCTGCCCAAGCTGCGGCTGATCTCCCAACGCAGCGTCTACCCCCATATCGATGTGCCCGCCTGCACCCGCCATGGGGTTTTGCTGTGCTCTAACATGCACAGCGGCACCCCTTCTTATGCGGCGGCCGAGCTGACATTGGGGCTGATCCTCGCAAGCTTCCGCCAAATCCCCGAGCAGGCGGCCAGCCTGCGCGCGGGCACCTGGCAAATGGGGGTAGGCCGCAGCTTGCGGGGGCGCGCCCTGGGGCTCTACGGCTATGGCCGGATCGCGCGTGCTGTGGCGCAGTATGCAAAAGCCCTTGGCCTGCGCGTGCATTGGTGGGCCTCCGACGCCGGGCGGGCCCGCGCCCGGGCCGAAGGCGCATCGCTCGCCCCCAGCCGAAACGCGTTCTTTGCCCAGTCTGATATCGTCAGCCTCCATGTCCGGCTAAAGCCGGACACCAAAGGGATCATCACAGCGCAGGATCTGGCCGCCATGACCCCCCGCAGCCTGTTGGTGAACACCTCGCGCGCTGGCCTCATCGCCCCCGGCGCGCTTGAGGCCGAGATCGCGCGGGGCCGCATCACAGCGGCCGTTGATGTCTTCGACAACGAACCGATGCATGACGTTGACCATCCGCTTTTGACCCATCCAAACGTGTTGCCCACGCCCCATATCGGCTATGTGACCGAGGACGAGTTTGATCTGCAATTCGCCGACATCTTCGATCAAATCAACGCGTTCGCAGGCGGCGCGCCGATCCATATGATCAACCCGGAGGTCTGGCCACAGGTGTGAACGCGCACCCAATCGGCTGCACGCAAACCGCGCGCTTAAGGCCAAGAAACGCTCCACCTTCATTTTTGCCCAAATATCCCGGGGGAGCGCCGACAGGCGCGAGGGCAGAGCCCCCAGCGAGCGCGGGATGCGGAAAACTCGGATCATCGTGCATCACCGATTGCGTTGAAACCGTTGAACTCAGGCCGCGAAAGGCAATGCAGGCGTTTCTCTTTGCGCTTCAGTCTTGCGCCATCAACACGCTCAGCCGGGTGCGCAGCGAGGTCTGCAAATGGGCCTCCGCCGCGTTAGCGGCTGCCGCCTCGTCCTGGGTGCGCAGGGCCGCGATGATATCCGCGTGCTGACCCACCACCGTTGCGATCCGCTGGGCATCGGTGAAGGTTGTGGGGCCCAGCAACAACAGCGCGTTGTTCAACGCCTTGGCCGCGTCCAACAAAAAACGATTGCGGCACGCCAGATAGAGGCTGCGGTGAAAGCTTTGGTTCAGGGCCGCCGCCTGGGCCGGCGCGTCCGCCACGCCTGAGATGCGGCCATTGATCTCGTCCAGCGCATCGAACTCCGCTTGGGTTCCGTGGCGCGCGGCCATCTCGGCGGCGGTACGCTCGAACACGATGCGCATCTCGTAAAGCTCCACCACTTCCCGTTGGCTCAACCGCCGGATCACAGCCCCCAGACGCGGTCTGTGCTCGACGATACCCTCTGCTTCCAGGCGGCGCAGGGCCTCGCGCACGGGTGTGCGTGACAAAGACAGATGGGCGCCCACCTCCTCTTCGCGCAGCCGGTCGCCGGGCCCGAAGGTCCCATCGCGCAAGGCGGCGATCAGCGCGTCATAGGCGGTCTCGCCACTGGATTTCGCGCCCATCAGCGGAATTTCCTGGGGCGTTTGCTCGACCGTCGCGGGAGAGCGGGTTTTCGGGGGGCTCAAGGGGTCATACCGTCTCTTCAAACCTAAGGCGCACGCTACTGAGGCCCATGCGCGATGTCAAAACCCTGCCTCAGGGGTGCTTTTGTAAGCGCCGCACCCGATCGCGCCACATCGCATACATGCCCGAGGCCACGATCAGCGCTGCCCCGATCAACGTCCAAACATCGGGGCGTTCGTCAAAGACCACAAGTCCCAGGATCAACAAGAACAACAGCCGGGTGTAGCGAAACGGGGTGACGACGGACAAGGGGGCCGCGCGCACCCCGGCGGTCATTGCCAGATACCCCACAGCCCCCAGCGTCACCATACCCAGAACCGGTGGCCAGGGCACAGTGGGGGGCAATAGCGTTGGCGCGCTCCACGCAGCCCAAACCATCACAATGGGCAGGCTGGCCGCCATGGTATAGGCAGAAAGGCTGGTTGTGGGGATGCCCGCCGGGGTCGCCCGTGTGGCCAGATCGCGCAAGGACAGGGCCACCATGGCGAGCACCGGGTAAAGCGTGCTCCACCCAAAGCCATCGGTGCCCGGGCGCAGGATGATCACAACGCCCACAAAACCAAGCGCAATCGCGCTCCACCGGCGCCAACTGACCTGTTCGCCAAACAGCAAGACAGCGCCTGCGGTCACCACCAGGGGTGAGGCTTGCAAAACCGCGCCCAGGGTGGCCAACGGCACATGGGCGAGCGACGAGACCATGCCGATCGCCGCCACCGCCTCCACCAGGTAGCGGCCCAGCAACACTGGATGAAAGGCTTGGGCGGACCAAAGCCGCTCGCGCCGCACCAGGGCAAGACAGGTGAAAACCACACCGCCGCCGCCCATCAGCAACAGCGTGGTGTGGGCAGGCGCCATGACGCTGACGCTGACCTTGATCAAGCTGTCTGCGACCGCGAAAAAGGCCATGGCCAGCACGGTCAAGGCGATGCCAAGTGTGGGTCGGTTCTGACTGTGGGACATGGGCCTTTGCTGGGTTTAGGGCGATCACAGAGGCACGTCCAACGCCCGCCGCTGCCCCGCAGGCCCAAAGGTGGGCGGGTGCACCGGTGGGCGCGTCCCAGCAGGCGCTGCCTGCTGCCTCAGGCAAGCCTGAGGTCCCGCAAGTTCCTTGCGGGGGGACGCTCTGCTGTCCCCCCATGCCGGGACTTGCGCGTCAGGCCGCCCGGTCTTGGCGGGTGGCCGCGGCCAAGGCTTGGTCCAGATCGCGGATCAGGTCGTCGGCATCCTCGATGCCGATCGACACCCGCACCACATTGGGGGCCGCACCCGCGGCTTCTTGCTGGGCCGGTGTCAACTGCCTGTGGGTGGTCGAGGCGGAGTGGATGATCAGCGACCGCGCATCGCCCAAGTTGGCCACATGGGAAAAGATCTCCACCGCGTCCACCAACTTCACACACGCCTCGTACCCGCCTTTCACCGCAAAGGTGAAGAGCGCGCCCGCGCCCTTGGGATAGAGCGCGTCCACCCGGTCGTGATAGGGGGACGAGGGCAAGCCTGCATAGGTCACATAATCGACGCGATCATCGGCTTCCAACCAGGCCGCGACCTTCTTTGCGTTCGCGACGTGCCGCTCCATCCGCAGGCTTAAGGTCTCGGTGCCAAGCAAGGTCTGGAAGGCCGCATTGGGGCTCATGGTCATGCCCAGATCACGCAGGCCGATGGCAATGCCATGGAACGTGAACGCCATGGGGCCGAAGGTCTCGTGAAACTTCAGCCCGTGATAGGCGGGCTCCGCCTCGATCAAGGCCGGGTGCTTGCCGGCGGCCGTCCAGTTGAAATTGCCCGAATCCACCACCACGCCGCCGGTCACAGTACCGTTACCGGTCAGATATTTGGTGGTCGAATGCACCACCAGGGTGGCGCCCATATCAATGGGCCGGCACAAATAGGGCGTGGCCGAGGTGTTATCGACAATCAGCGGCAGGGCGTGCGCATCGGCCAGCTTGGCGACCGCCGGGATGTCGGTGACATAGCCGCCAGGGTTGCAAATGCTCTCGCAGAAAATCGCCTTTGTGTTCTCGTCGATCGCTCCCTCAAGGGCGCCGAGGTCGTCAAAATCCACAAAGGTCGCGGACCAGCCAAAGCGTTTGATCGTTTGGCTGAACTGGGTGACCGTGCCGCCATAAAGCCGGGTGGAGGCCACGATATTGTCGCCGGGGCGCATCAGCGCAAAAAGCGCCATAATCTGGGCTGCATGGCCGGACGAGCAGCCAACAGCGCCCACCCCCCCTTCGAGTGTCGCGATCCGCTCTTGCAAGACGGACACGGTGGGGTTGGTCAGGCGCGAATAGATGAAGCCCACCTCTTGGAGGTTGAAGAGTGCGGCCGCATGGTCTGCGTCGCGAAACACATAGGCCGTGGATTGGTAGATCGGCGTCTGCCGCGCGCCCGTGGCCGGGTCAGGCCGGGCGCCTGCGTGAATTTGAAGGGTGTCAAAGCCGTAGCTGGGGCCGTCGGACATGGTCTCTCTCCACAATGAATTTTGGCGGAGCTTATACCGGTGCGCATCCCGGCGCACCTGGATTATTGTTCGCCTGCGCAAGCGGGCGGAGAAACAATTGCTGCAATGAGGGGCGTGCGAGAGAACACCAAAACCCGTCACCCCGTGTGCGGGTGGCCTTTGGGGGGCGTGAGCGCAGGCGTAATAGGACGGCGTTGGTTGGTGACTCGGCTCTGGTTTCCCAACGCACCACCGGGAACACCAGACAGTCTTTGCCGTTCGGATGCGACCGGCGCGAAACGGGCCCCGCCCATGGGGACGGCGAGGGTGCCCGTGGCCCCGCCCTTGCACCCCGGCTGGTGCAGCGGGATACCCCCCGGCCAGGGCGCGCAAACCTAACCCGCAGCGCCAGAAGGTCAGGCGCGCGGCAGCTTGGAAGAGATAAGCCCGGTGTTGAAGCCACCCATGCGCAGCTCGCCAAACAGGCGTTGATACTCGATCTTGGGACAGCGGTTCATGATAACGGTTATGCCTTGGGCCTCCGCCCTGGCGGCGGCTTGGGCATCCTCCACCCCGATCTGCATCCAGATCACCTTGAGGTCCCCGCCCCACAAGTCCAGCGCCTCGTCGACAACCGCGCCCGCCTGATCCGATCGGCGAAAGACATCGATCATGTCCGGCGTCTGGCCCATCGCTTTGAGTGCTGGCAGGCCGCCCAAAATGGTGCGATCAAAAACCTGCTCGCCTTCATAGGCCGGGTTGATCGGGAAAAGGGTGTAGTTCCTGAGGCTTAAATAGCGTGCCACATAAAAAGACGGGCGCACAGGATTGGTGGAGACGCCCACCGCAGCGATCGTCTTTGTCTCGGTCAGGACCTGGCGCAACAGGGTGTCAGAATAGCTCATGCTTTAGGATGGGCACGGAACGGCCACGGGCGCCAGCCCTAATTGACCCCACAAAAAAACGCCCAGGGAAAGCCCTGGGCGTAAAGTCGGAACGAGGGACAGTGAGACGAAAGCAACCGGTTCCAGTGGTTGCTTTCCGGACCTGCATCTATGGTCGATCTCACCTGATACAACAGTGATCAGAAACTTGTGAACAAAGGGTTATCGCAGCTACTGGCAGCTGCCGTCAGATGCGCTCCAGGTCTGGCCAATTCACGTCGCCCAAGGCGATGTTCCCCTCGATGTCACCTGCCCACAAGTTTTGATGGGTGACTGAATAGAAAAGGAAAATTCGGCCAGCGCCCTCCACCCAAAGGGTTGGGTCTGTGCGCCGTTTATAGCCTCGGGCCACGCCCCACGCGTCATAGCCGCCATAGGCAGGCATAAAGCGCGCGCGATCTTCTTCAAACGCATCCAGATGCGCTTGGCTGACAAATCGCCAGGTGCGGCTGGTGTCCTTAATCTCATAGGCGTCCGAGCCCTTGATCGCCTTTTTGAGCTTGAAAAACGCAACCGGATCATAGCCTTGCAGGGCAAGGCCTTGACCGTCGGTGTACACTGGTTCGGACCGGGCGGGTATTGCTGCCGATGCGGTAAGCCCGATCAAAAGGGTCCTGCGTGTCAGGCGTGGATCAGTCAAAAACATCTTCAATCTCATCCCATATCTTGCCCAGCAACCGGGTCATGCTCTTGTGGCGTTTTTGCTTTCGTTTCTTGGGCTTACGATACTCTTTATAAGCTTTCTTACGATCTTTCTCTCGGGATTTTTCGCGCTTTTGAGACGCGGGCTCCTCGGCCGCTGTCCCAGACCGTGCCACCCTGAGCGGTTTGATATGATGCAAGGGGGCGCCGCAGCCCGAGCAGACAAGCTCGTGCCGGTCCGAGTTTAGGGTCAGCACCGCCCGGGTAGAGCAGTAGCAACAGGTCAGAATTTTTGTGCGATCCGGCATGAAGGGGATCTATGGGCTCTCGCCGCGTCGCTCAAGCGGGCGCAGGGCGTAAAGTCCCACCGCAGCGGCGTTGGAGACGTTGAGCGAGCCAAACGCCCCGCTGGGCGCAATCTTGGCCAGGCGGTGGCAGGCTTCTTTGGTGGAGGGGCGCAGGCCCGGACCTTCTGCGCCCAAGACCAGGGCTGTCGGCACCGGTGGCAGGTCTTCGAGAACCCGGTCCACCGAAAACTCTGCCTCGCCGTCCAAGCCGACCAGAAAATACCCCATTTCCTTCAGCGCGCCCATGGCCGCCACCAAGTTGCGAATGCGAAGGTAAGGTTGCCGCTCCAACGCGCCAGAGGCGGTTTTGGCAAGCGCCCCCGTCTCGGGTGCGGCGTGGCGGGCAGGCGCAATGACGGCGCGCGCACCGAACACCTCGGCCGAGCGAAGGATCGCCCCCACATTATGGGGGTCCGTCACCCGGTCGAGCAGGACAACGCGCGGTGTGTCCGCACGCACCGCACACACCTCCGAGACGGAGCCCCAGTCCAGGGGTTTTACCTCTAACGCTGCCCCTTGATGCACCGATTGCGGATCCAAGGGTGCTGGGAATTTGCGAGGATCGGCGATTTCTGGCGTCATCCCACTGCGCGCAACAGCATCGTCCAACCGATCCAAGGCATTCTTGGTCGTGATCAACCGAAGCCGTTCGCGCGCGGGGTTCAACAGCGCATCACGCACCGCGTGCAGGCCGAACAACCATACTGTTTCTGCGGCCCCCGCCCGGCGCGCCCGTTCTTTTTCGATCACCCAGTCGGGTTTCTTTCGGCGCTGCTCGGCCATTTCGTCCTCTTTCGCCAGTGCGCCTGGGATGGCATACTGCCGGGGAGGGAGACAAGCCATGACAACGGTCCTGCGCAAAGTCGGGGAAAGGGAGTTGCACGCCATCAGCCTGGTGACGGAGGCAGCGGACACCCCCCTTCCGCCGTTTATGGGCCGAGAAGCAACCCCCAGCACATCGGATTTGCGCAACGCCATCATTGCAGGGCGGGTCTGGGTGCTGGCAGTGCCCGGGCGGATTGACGGCTATCTCTTGGCCTATGCGCGCGCCCGCGAATTCGTGGTCGAGGCGATGGTGGTGGACCGCAAAGCCGCCAACCAAGGGGTGGGGGACCGGCTGCTGACAGGGGCAGAGTTCCTCGCGCGTCAGCAACGCTGTCAGCGTATATTGCTCAACATCACAACCCGGATCGAACAGGTCTTGTCGCGTAATCGCCATGCCGGCTATGCGCCGCTGCGCGATCAAGCCGAACGGGAAGGTCTGCGGGATTATTGGGTCAAGGCGCTAAAAGCCCACTAAGCCTTTTGGGCAGCGGCCTTCCTGCGAAAGACGGTTGACGCCAAAGCGTGGCTTGGCTAGGCACGGCCATGGTTTGGGCGACGGGCTGCAAGGTGCGGCAGCGGACTGTAACTCCGCCGAGGTGACTCATGCCTGGTTCGATTCCAGGGTCGCCCACCAACCACTCTCTTCACGAAAAGTAGCCAGTGTCTGAACAGCAGGGTGGGCACAGGTTGTTTCGCGGAAACGACGAGCGCTTCGGCGATTCGGTTTTGGTCAATCTAACCAGTCGCGCAGCTTCTGCTCCGCGAGTGGCCGGTGTTCGAGCAGCGCTTGGATTGGCAGTCGCCTAGAAGAAACGGCGGGTGAGGGAGTGGCGCTGGCTTTTTTTAGCCAGCGTCACCACTTCCTATGACGTGAAACGCTACTGCGCCAGCATGGACAGGTTGCCTGCGTAAAACCCATCCGCACAAAGGGGTTACGGCGCGCTCTGCGCCCGTTCCTCTAGCAGGTGTAGTTCATGGCCACACGTCCACCATCGACCACAATCGTCTCGCCGGTGATGTAGCTGGCCTTGGAGGATGCGAGGAACGCAACCACATCGCCGATCTCTTTTGGTGTGCCCACCCGCTTGAGCGGCGTGCGCGACATCACCCTATCCATCGCGGCGGGGTTTGCGTTGACACCAGCCATCATCGCAGTGTCGATCGACCCGGGTCCGACCGCGTTCACGCGGATGTTGTGGGGGGCCAGGGCCAGGGCCGCTGCCCGGGTGATTTGCGCCACCCCCCCTTTGGAGGCGCAATAGGCCGGGATCTCGGGGATCGCCACC
>JBCBNR010000064.1:0-10830 GCA_039821665.1 Pseudomonadota bacterium | reverse complement strand
CGAAGATCTCCGGGCGCTGGCGCTGTAGCCAGAGGATCTTCGGCCCGACGGATTGCGACGTCAGGGCGTTGCCGCAGCGGGCAGTGATGGTCTCTTCGCCGATGCGGGCGGTCAGGTCCTGCACCTCCGCCTCGGCCCGCCCGTCCACACCGTAAAGAACCGCGTTCATCAGCGGCGTGCCTTGCGCATCCACCGGCAGCATGCACGGACCAATGGCCGAGCATGCGACCGCTTTGATGTCCGAGCCAGCAATGCCGCTGTCGCGCAACAGGGTTTGGCTGACATGGACGAAATCGCCCCACCAATCCTCCTCGGCCCGGTGCTCGGCCCAACCCGGTTGGGGCACCTGCATTTTATGGGCCCGCGCCGCTTGGGCTGTCACGGTTCCGGCCTCGTCCACCAAGACGCCCTTTGTCTCATAGGTGCCGATGTCGATGCCCAAAGTATATGCCATCAGGTGACCTCGTCTCGATCCAAGGAAAAGTCCGGGCCGATCCGCGCGAGCGCAGCAATCAGCAGATTGGCCAGGGCACCAAGGTCACGCAGATCACACATCTCGCGCGCAGAATGGGAGTAGCGCATGGGAAAGCACAAATCGATCGCCGCGACCCCGGGGCCCACCAGTTGCACATAGGACAGGTCTGTCAGGATGCCGGTCTGCGCGCTGCGCTGAAGGGGGATGGTTTCGCCCTCTGCCGTGGCCTCGATCAAGCGCACAAGGGCCGGGTGGGGGATCACGCCGTTCAGCGTCCCACGACCGTGAAAGGAATAGAGGCTGGCAACGGGCCCCGCGCCAAGGGCCACGTCGCCGCGCGCGGCCATGTCCGGGGTGTCCGTGGCAAGGGCAAGGTCGATCTGGATCGCAATGTCAGGGCGCAGCTCTTGGGCGAGCGGCAGGGCACCGCGCAGATTGAACTCCTCTTGCACGGTGAAGGCAAGATCCACCGGCGGGCCGTGCGTGCGCTGGCTCAGCGCGCGCGCCACCTCCAACAACACCGCACATCCCGCGCGGTCATCGACACTGGTTCCCACCAAGCGCGTCGCGCCGAACCGCGCCGCACGCGGCGCATAAACCACCGGCGTGCCAATGCGCACGCCCGCATCTTGGGCAGCGGGCACTCCGTCGAAACCTGCATCCACCGACACCTCAGCATAGGGCTGGACGCGATACTTTTCCTCCGGCGTAGTTGCGTGGTGGCTTTTATTGGCGATGAAGCCAGGCACATCGCGCCCTGCTCCGACACAGAGCAGCACGTCTTGTGCAGCTAGGGCGCGCTCGGGCACCCCGCCCAGACGCTCCAGACGGATACGCCCATCCGCCTCGATCTTTCGAACCACAAAGCCCAACTGATCCATATGGGCAAACAGCATGACCCTCGGCCCCCGCCCCGGAAAGGACGCCACCAGGTTGCCCAACCGATCCGAGCGGCTGTCAACGCCCAGGACCGTCAGCCGATCGGCCAAGGCCCTGCGCACCCGATCCTCGTGCCCGGACAGACCGGGCACTGCCATCAGGTCCAGCGCGTCCTGTGCAATCCGGTCGATCATGCACGGGCCTCACGCACCCGGTCCATGAAGGCGTGCGCACGCTCTGGGTCGACCGGGTTCCAGGTGTCCCCCGCAACCTTCAAAGACGAGCCGACAATGCACCCATCGGCCACCGCCAAGACGTCGCCCACGCTTTGGTGGGTCACCCCGGTGTTGGCGAGGACAGGCGTGTCGGGCAAAACCGCTTTGACCGCGTCCAAATCGCTTAACGCGGCAGCCTCGCCAGTGATCTGGCCCGACACCAAAACCGCGTCAGGTATGGCCGAGAAGACCGCGCTGCGCGCCCGGTCGGGCAGGCTGCGCGCATCCAGCGAGTGCGCAAATTCTGCCGAGACGTTGTAGAGCATCGCCATATCGGCGCGTCCAAGTCGGTTGCGATAGCGCAGTGCCTGGCCCGCATCGGGCGACCACACCCCCATATCGGACGCATAAGTGCCCGTGAAAATCTCGCGCACAAAGGCCGCACCGGTGGCGACACCCAGGGCTACACTGGCCATGGGGTCCCACAGAACATTTACGCCAAAGGGCACGGTGATCTCGGCTCGTAAGGCCCCGATCACAGCGGCCATTGTGGCGGTGGTGGCCGGGTCCACCTGCAATTCATAGGGCCGGTCATTCTCGTTACCAAAGAGCACCGCGTCAAAGCCCGCGTTCTGCAGCGCGGCAAGGTCAGCGCGCGCACCGGCCAGCAAATCCAGCTTTGGGTCATGCAACGGCGTGCCCGGCATCGCGCCCAGATGCACCATACCGATCACCGGCTTTGCCCGCCCGAACACGGCCTTGAACCTATCGCTCATACGTCTTCATCTGCTCCCTGCCTGCCAGCCTAGGGCGCACCCCCTCTTCACGCAAAGACAAATTGCGCTAAGCTCGGCCCAGGAACCGGGAGAGGCAAAGATGGCACTGAAAACACGGCATTGGGACAGGCTGGGCAATGGCGGGGTGACCTTCACCGAACTTGGGTTTGGGACCGCGCCGATGGGCAACCTCTACCGCGCGATCACGGACGAGGACGCGCGAGCCATTCTGGACGCCGCCTGGGAGGGGGGTGTGCGCTATTTCGACACCGCGCCGCTTTATGGGTTGGGCCTGTCCGAGACCCGGCTCAACCCGTTTCTGCGCGACAAGCCGCGAGACGAGTATGTGTTGTCCACAAAAGTGGGCCGGCTGATCCAACCCTGCGCGCCTGAGTTTCGCGCAGGTATCGGCAAATGGTTCGACGTGCCCCAGCGGCGCGAGCAGTTCGACTACAGCTATGACGGGATCATGCGCTCGGTGGAGGCCTCTTTCGCGCGCCTCGGGGTGGACCGGATCGACATTCTTTACGTGCATGATCTGTGCGTGTTCACCCATGGCTCCAAGACCGCGTCCGACGCCCGCATCGAGGAGTTTTTTGGCGCCCGTGGATATGATGCCATGGTGTCCCTGCGCGACCAGGGCCTGGTCCAGGCCATCGGCGGCGGCATCAACGAGTGGGAGGTTTGCCAAACCCTGGCGGAGCGGGGGGACTTTGATCTCTTCCTCTTGGCCGGACGTTACACGTTGCTGGAACAATCCGCCTTGGACAGCTTTTTGCCCCTGTGTGAGGCGCGAGGGATCGGCATTGTGACCGGTGGGCCGTACAATTCGGGGATCCTGGCGACCGGCGCGCGGCAAGGGGCGTTCTACAATTACGACCCTGCGCCCCAGTCGATCCTCGACCGGGTGACCGAGATCGAGGCGGTGTGCGAGGATCATGGCGTGCGCATGATCGATGCGGCATTTCAGTTTCCCTTGCGCCATCCCGCCCATGTGGCGGTCATCCCCGGTGGCCAGGGCGTGGCCGAGATGGACAGCAACCTTCTGGCCGCCAAGGCCAAGATCCCCGCTGCCCTGTGGGATGACCTGAAGGCCAAGGGGCTGATGCGCAAAGATGCCCCGACATGAGGGTGATCGACGCGCACCAGCACTTTTGGCATCCCGCTCGCGGCGATTACGGCTGGATGCCCAAGGACAATGCGATCCTGAACCGGGTCTATACCCCGCAAGACCTCGCACCGCATTTGACGGCTGCGGGCATCGACGGCACGGTGCTGGTGCAAGCCGCCCCCAGTGTTGAGGAAACCGAATATATGCTGGGGCTTGCGGACGCGACGCCCAGCGTTTTGGGCGTGGTCGGTTGGATCGATTTTGAAGACCAAGGCCAGCGCGCGACCCTGATACGTTTGGCCAAACACCCGAAGTTCTTGGGCGTGCGCCCGATGATCCAAGACATCGCCGACGTGGCTTGGATGCTGCGCATGGATGTCCAATGGGCGTATCACGCGCTGGTGGAGCTGGATCTGACATTCGATGCGCTTGGGTTTCCGCAGCATCTGGAAAACTTCGCCGAACTGGCCACGCGGCACCCCAGTTTGCGCGTGGTCTACGACCATTGCGTCAAACCCGCGATCCGCGACCAGCGCGCGGGCCGCGATGGCTTTGGCGCTTGGGCAGACGGGATCGCGCGCTTGGCCGAAAACCCCCTTGCCTGCTGCAAGCTGTCAGGTTTGGTGACCGAGGCGAAGGATGACTGGACGGCGGACGATTTGCGCCCCTTTGCCCGCCATGTGCTCGATGTGTTCGGGCCTGAGCGGGTGATGTGGGGCTCGGACTGGCCGGTCTGCAGGTTGCAGGCGGAGTACCCGGTTTGGCACCAGGTTGCCCAGGACCTGAGCGCGCATATAAGCCCAGCAGACCGCGCCCAGGTCTTTGGTGGGACCGCCGCGCGTTTCTACGGGCTGGGCTGAGCCGCAAGAAACCGCAAAACCGTCTTTCGCGACAGGGTGCTGCGCCCCGCTTGAGGGGCAGACACATGCAGGGCCGCCGCAGCTTGGGCAAAACCGATCGCTGTCTCAACGGGCGCCCCCCCGGCCACTTCGGCGGCAAGGGCGCCCACAAACACATCGCCTGCCCCGTGGGTGGAGTGCACATCGACCCGATGGGCCGGATAGGTCGCTTCGCGATACATGACCCCATCGGCGCCGAGTGTGGTCAGAACCCTGGATTGCTCAAAGGCATCGCCATAAAATCCTGCCTCTACCCGGTTGACGATCAGCATATCCACGCATGCTGCCAGTTCAGGGGACAGGGTGCGCGCAGGCGCTGCGTTCAGCCAAACGGCGGCCCCGTCTGCCTTGGCCAGGCCCGCGAGCGCGAGGTTCACAGCCTCGGGCACCTCGTTTTGCAAAAGGATCAGCCGGGTGCCTGGCGGCACGCTCAGGGGCTCCACCGCGATGTTTAAGTTCGCGGCTGAGACGATGACCGCACCATATTCGCCCGTGTCCGTCACAATGGCCGTGCTCATCCCGCTGGGGCCGGGGTCCGCTTGAAGCTGGGAGATATCTACGCCTGTGCGCACCAGGCCCTCGCGCAGCTGGGCCCCGAACGCATCGCCCCCCACCCGACCGACAAAACTGACCTGCGCCCCCATGCGGGCCGCGGCCACCGCCTGATTGCCACCCTTCCCGCCAAACACATAGTCCACGCCCTGACCTGTCAGGGTCTCGTCGAGGGCAGGCAGATGGGCCGCGCGCACCACCACATCGAGATGCAGCGCGCCGGCCACCAAAATGCTCATCCCAGCATCGCCGCTTGGATCAGCCGCATGGATTTGGGCGCATCTTGCGCGGCGATAGCCTGGGCCAGCTCGGGATTGTCCACAAGACCCGCGGCAATGGTGCGCAAACGCTCGACCGCGTAGATATTGGTGCGCGCTTCCTCCACCGGGTCGAGGCCGGAGTGATCGGGAAAGGTGTCGAAGTAAAGCGCCCCAGCATAGCCTGCGCGCGCAAGCTCAACCAGCAGTTCCACCGTTTGGATCGGATGGACGGAGCCTACCATCAGCCCGTTGTCCCACTTTCCGTAACCGTCATTGAGGTGCACGCCCAAAATCTGCGAATGGCGCGCGACCAGGGCCGCCGCGAAGGCTGGCATCTCGTCGGCATAGAGGACATGGGCAAAATCCAGCGTGACGCCGGTGTTGGCCCTGCCGATGTCTTTTAGCGCCAAAAGCGTTGTGGCCGCATCGGGCATCAGCGCAAAGGCGCGCGGCTCATTCGGTTTGTATTCCAGTGCTATGTCGATCTGCGGGGCATGGTCGGCCACGGCCGCCATCGCCTCGATTGTGTGATCCCAGGCCTGGCTGTAATTCATCTGGAAGGAGTAATCGAACCCGTCCTGCCCCATCCACAAGGTCATCAGACGCCCCCCCATTTCCGCCAGCGCATCCAGGCCGCGCTTGGTTTCGTCCAGGGCCGCGCGCCGTATGGTTGGGTCGGGATGGGTGAACGCCCCGAGCTTGTAACCCGGGTAGGTGTAGTATCGCATCGCAACGCCGTTAAGCACCATGCCGCTGTCCGCAAGCGCGTCCTTCAGGTCACGGGGAGACGTGTCGACAAAATGATCGGGATAGTTCAAATCCGCCGCCGTCAGACCAGCACGTGCCGCGCGCGCCAGCAGGTCCGCCGTTGTGACCGTGTTCTTGCCGGGCCAATAGGCTGCAGCCCCGATTTTGAAAGCGTTCAGTCGGGCCGCATAGGCCGGGGATTGGGTTTGGCTCATAGGCGCAACGCTAGCCCGTTTGGCCGGGCGCGCGCAATGCTAAGGGACGGGCCTAAGCGCTTGGGGCTTCCTCGCGCAGCACGCCATTGAGCAGCATGTCCACATGCGCCTCGAAATAGGCATCAAATGACAGGGGCTGCGCATGGCCAAACATCATGTTGTGGATCGAGAAATAGACCGCAGGTGCTATAATCACATTGGGGGTTTTTAACACAGCCGTGTCGCGCACCTCCCCACGTTTCACACCGCGCGTCAGGATCGAGGTCAACAGCGTGGTGCCGCGTGATATGGTCATTGCGTGGTAAGACGCGATGACATCGGGCATACGGTCCCCTTCGGTCAAGAGGATGCGAAACAGAGCTTGGGCCTGACCGGTCACGAAGCGCCCATACATCTTTACCAAAAGCCTGGTCAAAAGCTCGCGCGTCGTGCCCTCGAAGGTGGCAAGATCGGTTTCGGTCTCGCCCATCACCGCGGTGACATGCTCTTCAATCGCGGCCAGAAACAGCGCCTCTTTCGAGGGGAAGTACAGATAAATCGTGCCCTTCGAGATGCCCGCGGCCTTGGCGATGCGATTGAGGTTCGCCCCTTTGAAACCATGGGCCTCAAACTCGGCAATGCCGGCGGCCAGAATCTCGCCCGGGCGCGCATCCTTGCGGCGTCGTGGCTTTCGGGCGACAGGCCCATTTTGGGCATCTTCAGACATAAACAGCACTTTCTTTGTGCAAAAGGCGACGTGCCGACAGGTGTATCCCTAGAAATTGCGGGAAAATCAAACACACATGCCACGGTGCGCCTTGAAGCGGCGCTGCGACGGTCCATATCCCCTAACTGACCATCCGGTCATTAACTTTAGGATTGGGCTGTGGGGCAACCATGAAAAAGGCGATCAGATTTCTGGCGACAGGACTGCGCGAGCTGTTTTGGATCGGCCTGGCCGTGGCCATCGTCGCAGGCGGTGTGATCGGGTTCCAATATCTTGGCGAGAACCGCGAGGTGGTGGAGGCTGAGCCCGCACCACGCCCTGACACTTTGGTGGAAACCACAGCGTTTACCCCGGCCACACGTCCCCTGCCCATCCGTGGCGAAGGGTTTGTGGAGCCGTTTCGCACGGTTGCCGTCTCTGCCCCCACCGGCGGGCGGATCGTGACCCTGCATCCCGCGATCACAAATCGGGCCGCCTTTGACGAAGGCGACATTCTGGTGGAGATCGATGCCAGCGCCGAGCGGGCGCAAATCGAAGAGGCGCGCGCTGCCATCGCCGCGACCGAGGCGCGGCTGGACCTTGTGACGACACAGCTTGATCGCGCCTCCAACTTGCGCGAACGCAACGCGGTCTCTCAAGCCACCGTCGACGATCTTCTGGGGCAACAGAACGAGATCCGCGCAAATCTGGAAGGCCAGAAGGCGCAACTCGCCTCGGCCCAAATTGCGTTGGAAAACAAGGTGGTGCGCGCGCCTTTTGACGGATCGGTTCAAACTAAAGTGGCTGAGATCGGCAATGTGGTCGCGGGCGGCGCACCCATCGCCCAGATCTACACCGATGATCGGATGGAGGTGAGCATCGCCATCCGCGAGACGGACGCCGCCCTGATCCCCGGACTTTTCGAAGGCAACCCAGCGACTGCCGAGGTGACCATCGAATTTGCAGGCGTCGAAAAGCTTTGGTCGGCAGAGGTCGTGCGGGTCAACCCCGCGCTTGACCCCCAGACCCGCACATTGACCGCAACCGTGGCCCTGAAAGACAGGATCGACGATAAGATCGAATTTGCCGCAGGGGCGCCGCCGGCCCTGATCAACGCCTTTGCCAAGGTGGTGATCGATGGGATCGAGCCCCAGCAGACCTACGCCATCCCCTCCACCGCGCTTCGGGGCGGTGGTCAGGTCTGGGTGATGCGCGACGGTGCGTTGGCCTTTCATCCCGCAACCCGGGTCCATGTGGATGGCGAGACATCTTATGTCCGCATCCTGGACCTGCAGACCGATGACCGGCTTATCCTGACAACGCTTGCCGCACCCCAGCCGGGCGAGGCCCTGCGCGATATCGCCACCGAGGTGCAAACCTCGCTCGTGGTTCAGTAAGGAACGCCGCGGATGATGAGTGCGATCAAATGGATGGCGGAGCATCCGGTGGCCGCTTGGCTTGCCATGGTTCTGATGGTGGGCGCTGGCGCATTGACCGCAACCAACCTGCCCCAAAAAACATTCCCTGAATTCTCGCTCGACAGCGTGTCGATCTCGGTCAGCTATCCAGGGGCCTCGCCCACGGAGATACAAGACAGCATCGTGCGCCCCATCGAGGATGAGTTAAGCGGCGTTGACGGCATCGACGACATCACCGCCAACATCTCCGAAGGGCGTGGGGGCGTTACGGTCACGTTCCTGGATGGCGAAGACATCGAGGCCAAGCTGGAAGATGTCAAAACCGAAGTGGAAGGCATCACCGTCTTTCCCGACGATGCGGAAGATCCCGTCGTCGTGCGCTCGGACAATTCCACCCGAGTGTTGGAGATTGCCATTCATGGCGAAGCTTCCGAACAGGTGCTTAAGGAGGAGGCGCGGCGGCTGAAGGACGAACTGATCGCCATTGACGGCATTTCCTTTGCCGAGGTCACCAACGTCCGCGACTATGAGATCAGCATCGAGATTGACCGCGATACCTTGCGCGCTTACGGCCTGACCTTGGGCGAGGTTGCACAGATCATTGGTCTGAATTCGCTGGAACTGCCGGGCGGGTCGATCGAAACACGCTCGGTCGCCATTCCAATTCGCACCCTGGGGCGCAACTATACCCAAGCGGATTTCGAGAACATCGTCATCCGCGCCAGCGATACCGGCGCGCAAGTGCTGCTGCGGGACATCGCGACCGTGCGCGACGGGTTTGAGGACAGCGATCTGGCGAGCACGTTCAATGGCGACCCGTCCGTATCGGTCAATGTCTACCGAGTCGGGGATGAACAGATCTTAGAGATCGTCGCCCTGGCTGACGCGCATTTGCGCACCCAATTCCGCCCTTCTCTTGAGCAGGGGATCGAGGCCACGATCTGGCAAAACGAAGCGACCCAATTGCAAAGTCGCATCGATCTTCTGACCAAAAACGCGGTGATCGGCCTCGCGCTGGTGGTCCTGTGTTTAGCCCTGTTCCTCGATGTGCGCCTGGCGTTTTGGTCGGCCATGGGCATCGGCATCAGTTTTGCGGCCACCTTCATCGTGATGGGCGCGATGGGCATGTCGATCAACATGATCTCGCTCTTTGGGTTCATCTTGGCCATCGGCATCGTCGTGGACAACGCCATCGTGGTGTCAGAGAACATCTATAAAAACGGCGAGGACGGGCTGTCGCCCATGGAGGCTGCCGTGAAGGGCACGCAACGGATTGCGGTGCCGGTGGTCTTCTCGACGCTCACCACCCTCGTTGCGTTTTGGCCCTTGTTGCAGATGCCCGCCCCGTTGGGGTCGTTCCTGGGCGATATCCCAACGGTGGTGATGATCGTGCTGGCGCTGTCGATGGTCCAGGCGCTGTTGATCTTGCCGCGCAATCTGTCGAATTTGAACATCGGCCCCACGTACAAGCCCAACATTGTCTTTCGGCTTCTGGGTGCTGTGCGTCGGGTGATCGACCGGGGCCTGAAATGGTTCATCCAAAACCCGCTGGACGCGATGCTGCGCTTTTGCGTGCGGCGCTTTATGATCCCGATCGCCGGGGTGATTGCCCTGATGATCTTGACCATCGGGCTGATCGCCCATGGCTATGTCCGGTTCAGCTTTTTCCCCGAGATCCAGGGCGAGTTCGTAACGGCCGCGGTTGAAATGACCGACGGCACCACCTTCGAGCGGACCGAGCAAGTGGCCGAAGACCTGCGCCTTGCCGCCATCCGGGCCGGGGATCGGTTGCAAGACAGCCTGTCCCAGGGGGCGCCTGATGTGGTGGTCGGCCAATATGTGGTTGTCGGCATCGGCGCAGGCGGCGGCGGCCCCACGGGCGAGAGCGCCCCTGCCGCCCCAACCCTGGCCCAGGTGGTGGTGGAGATTACCGAAGCCTCCGCCCGGGACTGGGAGACATCGTCCTTCGAGACCCTGTGGCGCGAGGAGGTGGGCCAAGTGGCCGGCGTCAACACCCTGACCATTTCGTCCTCGCTGGTGGATGCGGGCGACGCCATCGCGGTGGAAATGTCCTTGCCCGGCGAGGAAGACATCACCCCGATTGTTGCCGAGTTGCGCAGCGGGCTGAGCGCCATTCCAGGCATCTTCCAGATCCTTGATGATAACTCATCCGGTCGGTTGGAATACAAGCTCGACCTCAAACCCGAAGCGCGGCTTTATGGATTAACCCTTCAGGACTTGGCCAGCCAGACCCGGAACGGCTTTTTCGGGGTCGAAGCTACAACCGTGCAGCGCGGACAGGACAGTGTGGAGGTGATGGTGCGCTTCCCCTCGGAAGATCGCGACAGCCTGTCCGACCTTCTGGATACCCGTATTGCCACCGCGTCTGGCGATTTGATCCCGCTCTCCACCGTGGCGCGGCTTGAGGAAGGGTTGTCGCCTTCCGAGATTTTGCGCCAAAACGGGCGGCGGGTGACCACCGTGACCGCGGACGTGGATGAAAGCGTGATCACCAATGGCGAGGCAAATCGCATCATCCGCGAAGACCTGCTGCCGCCCCTGCTCGCGGCCAATCCGGGCTTGAAGGCAAGCTTTGGG
>JBCBNR010000063.1:0-10877 GCA_039821665.1 Pseudomonadota bacterium | reverse complement strand
CAAGTACTGGTTAATACGGAATTTACCTTATACTTTGGCTTTATTTATGAATATTTTTGGAAAATCGACAGGCGAAGGTTGCCCGTGACAGGGACACGGGTGGTACGCATAAAGTGTGTGAGAGATCAGCCCTCGGCGTCTTGGGCCGCGTCGTCCGAGGCTTCATCCTCGCCCTGGTCGGCCACGCGCGCGACGGAGACGACGGTTTCATCGCCGCTGGTGTTGAAGACCTTGACGCCACCTGCCCCGCGCGAGCGGAAGGAGATGCCGTCCACCGGACAGCGGATCGATTGCCCGCTGTCGGTGACCAGCATGATCTGGTCGCCTGGTTCCACCGGGAAGGACGCAATCAGCGCTCCGCCGCGCATGCCTTTGTCCATGGCCATCACGCCCTGGCCCCCGCGCCCCCGCACCGGATAGTCGTGGGACGAAGAGGTTTTGCCCAAGCCTTTTTCGGTCAGTGTTAGGATCAAATCCTCGGACGCGGACATCTGAACGTATCTGTCTTGGCTGACTTCGCCCAACACCTCGTCCTCGGCCCCTTCGTCATCGGCACCCGCTACGGCACGGCGCATTTTCAGATAGGCCGCGCGTTCCTCTGGGGTGGCTTCGAAATGGCGGATAATGGACATGGACACGACACGATCGCCCGGGGCCAGCTTGATGCCGCGCACACCGGTGCTGTCTCGTCCCTTGAAGATGCGCACTTCCGTGGTTGGAAAGCGAATTGCCTTGGCCTGCGCCGTGACCAACATCACGTCGTCATTCTCGTCACAGATGCGCGCGTTCACCAGGCTGACGCCCTCGGGCAGTTTCATGGCGATCTTGCCGTTCGCGCGCACATTGGTGAAGTCCGACAATTGGTTGCGCCGCACATCCCCGTCTGAGGTGGCAAATGCGATTTGCAGATCTGCCCAATCATCCTCGTCCCGGTCCACGGGCATAATCGCCGCCACACTGGCCCCTGCGGCGATGGGCAGGATATTGACGATGGCCTTGCCCCGCGTGGTGCGCCCGCCCAAGGGCAAGCGCCAGGTCTTGAGTTTGTAGACCATTCCATCGGTGGTGAAGAACAAAAGCGGCGTGTGGGTGTTGGCGACAAAGAGCGTGGTGACCACATCCTCGTCCTTGGTGGCCATGCCTTGGGTGCCTTTGCCACCGCGTTTTTGCTGGCGATACTCCACCAAAGCGGTGCGCTTGATATAGCCAGAGGCAGTAACCGTCACGACCATATCTTCGCGCTCGATCAGATCTTCGTCTTCCAGATCGCCGGCATAATCGACGATCTCAGAGCGGCGGGGCACAGCGAAGGCCTCTTTGACCTCTTTCAACTCCTCCGAGATGATGGTCAGGATCCGATCGCGAGAGCGCAGGATGTCCAAGTAATCGGTGATTTTGGCCGCCAACTCTTGCAGCTCGTCCGTGACCTCTTTGACGCCGATTTGGGTCAGGCGTTGCAGACGCAAATCCAAGATGGCCCGGGCCTGGGCCTCGGACAGGTTATACGTCCCATCCTCGTTCATGGTGTGGGTGGGATCGTCAATCAGGCGGATATAGTCCGCAATCGCCTCTGCCGGCCAGCGACGGGTCATCAGTTTTTCGCGCGCTTGCGAACCGTCGGCCGATGCGCGGATGGTGGCGACCACCTCGTCCACATTCTCCACCGCCACGGCAAGGCCGCACAAGATGTGAGAGCGTTCGCGCGCTCGGCGCAGTTCATAGGCGGTGCGGCGGGCGACGACCTCTTCGCGGAAGTCCAAGAACGCGGTCAGAAACCCACGCAAGGTCAATTGTTCCGGGCGCCCGCCATTGAGCGCCAGCATGTTGCACCCAAACGAGGTTTGCATGGGCGTGAAGCGGAACAGTTGGTTGAGCACCACATCGGCCGTCGCGTCGCGCTTTAGCTCCACCACCACGCGCACGCCAAACCGGTCGCTCTCATCTTGGACATGGGCAATACCCTCGATCTTTTTATCCCGGGCCAAATCGGCGATTTTCTCGATCATGGTCGCTTTGTTGACCTGATAGGGGATCTCTTCGACGACAATCGCCTCGCGGTCCTTGCGGATCGTCTCTACCTTGGTTTTGGAGCGCAGCAACACCGAGCCACGTCCTTCAAGATAAGCCTTGCGCGCGCCAGAGCGACCCAGGATCACGCCGCCTGTGGGAAAGTCAGGAGCCGGGATAAACTCCATCAAGCCTTCGGAGGACAGGTCGGGATTTTCGATCAGCGCAAGGCAGCCATCTATCACCTCGCCCAGATTGTGCGGGGGAATGTTGGTGGCCATGCCAACGGCGATACCGCCGGCGCCATTGACCAGCATGTTGGGAAAGCGCGAGGGCAGGACAACCGGTTCTTGGTCTTTGCCGTCGTAATTGTCCTGAAAATCAACCGTGTCTTTGTCGATGTCGGCAAGGATAAAGTCCGCAGGTTTGTCCATGCGCACCTCGGTATAGCGCATGGCCGCTGCGGCATCCCCGTCCATGGAGCCGAAATTGCCCTGGCCGTCCAACAGCGGCAACGACATAGAGAAGTCCTGCGCCATGCGCACCAGCGCCTCGTAGATCGCGCCGTCCCCATGGGGGTGGTACTTGCCCATCACATCGCCCACCGGGCGGGCGGATTTGCGGTAGGGTTTGTCCGCACTGTTGCCAGTCTCGTGCATCGCATAAAGAATGCGCCGGTGCACGGGCTTCAAACCATCGCGCAGATCCGGGATCGCACGGCTGACAATGACCGACATCGCATAGTCGAGGAAGGAGGTCTCCATCTCCTCTTCGATCGTGATGCTGGGGCCATCATAGATGGGTTTATCCGGGGTGGGGCCGGTGTCCTCCGGCCCGTCGGTATCGTCACTCACGGGATGCGTGTCCTTGAGCTGTGCCTGCTATATCTTGTTGTCTGATTGTATAGCCGACACGAGGGGTGGAGCGCAACGGCAACCCGTGGTCGAAAGCCGCCTTAGAACGGGATCTCGTCGTCCAGATCATTTGCAGAGCCGCGGGCTGGCGCGTCATAGCCGCCACCGCCAGAGCTGCCGCCGCCGCCATAGCCGCCGCCGCTGTCGTAGCCTCCGCCACCCCCACCACCGCCGCCATCGCCGCGGCCGCCCAGCATGGTCAGGTTGCCCGTGTAGTTGCGCAACACAACCTCGGTCGAATAGCGGTCATTGCCGGATTGGTCCTGCCATTTGCGGGTTTCCAACTGGCCCTCGATATAAACGGTAGAGCCTTTGCGCAGATATTGCTCGGCCACGCGCACCAGACCTTCATTGAAGATCGCAACGGTGTGCCATTCGGTTTTTTCGCGCTGTTCGCCGCTGTTGCGGTCTTTCCAACGTTCGGATGTTGCGATGCGCAGGTTGCAGACCTTGCCGCCGTTTTGAAAACTGCGCACCTCTGGATCGCGGCCCAGATTTCCGATCAGGATCACTTTGTTGACGCTGCCCGCCATGGCACTCTCCGCTGCTCTGATATGTGGGCACACCATGGCCTGTCGGATCAGGGGGGTCCAGCCCTGATCGCGGCCGGGGCAGCGAGGAAATTCCAGGGCATGGGGGTCACAATCGGTCAAGTTTCGCCTATTTTAAGCTCAGTTTGAGTGGACCGATTCCGATGGAGACGATGCGCAGCATCCTTTGTACCTTGGTTTTGACGAGTGTTGTGGGCGGAGCTGCGGCCGGTTCGCTGAGCTTGGGGTCGGGGTCAGTGCTGCCCAGTGTGGACCGGGATCTGATCCGAAAACCGGTGCCTGGTGCCAAGAAAGGCACGTTGCGCACCCCAAGCGTCGCCCTGGAAAGCCGCCCCCTGAACCAAAGCTTGGATGTCTATGCGCCAAGTTTTTACGGTCGCGATGTGTGGCCCAATGGTCCGTTAGAGAACATGGCGCGCAGTGCCGCGCGCAGGCATGGGGTGCCAGTGCCCCTGTTCATGAAACTGGTGACCCAAGAGAGCAATTGGCAGCCCAAGGCGCGCAGCCACAAAGGGGCCATTGGTCTTGCGCAATTGATGCCCGGAACCGCGCGGTATCTGGGGGTGAACCCCCATGATCCACGGGAAAACTTGGATGGGGGCGCGCGCTATCTGGCCGAGCAATACCGTAAGTTTCGCGACTGGCGATTGGCGTTGGCCGCATATAACGCAGGGCCAGGGGCGGTTGAGAAATTCGGTGGGGTGCCGCCCTACAAAGAGACCCAAAACTACGTGAAGGTGATTTTGGGCCGGTAGCCTGTTTGCGGCGTTGGCCGCTGAATCGGGCCAAAGCTGGGGGCGTTGCCCCCAGACCCCCAGGATATTTGTCCAAAAATGAAGGGGTGCTGTCTGTTTATTGGGCATTTATAAGCGATTTTGTTCTGCTATTGTTCCGCTTTTAACCTGCTGGTAATCTGGCCCCATCGCGTTACCTATCACGCTAAGCAGGTTAGGAGGGGCAGATGCCTGAGCTAAAGTCGATCGAGATCCGTGGGGCGCGGGAGCATAACCTCAAATCGGTCGATGTGGACATCCCCCGGGATCAGTTGGTGGTGATCACCGGTTTGTCGGGATCGGGTAAGTCGAGCCTGGCATTTGATACAATCTATGCGGAAGGCCAGCGGCGCTATGTAGAGAGTTTGAGCGCTTATGCGCGTCAGTTCTTGGATATGATGCAAAAGCCTGATGTGGATCATATCTCGGGGCTGAGCCCGGCGATCTCCATCGAGCAGAAAACCACATCAAAGAACCCCCGGTCCACGGTCGGCACCGTGACCGAGATTTACGACTATCTGCGGTTGTTGTTCGCGCGGGCCGGCACGCCTTATTCGCCCGCCACGGGGTTGCCGATCGAGGCGCAACAGGTCCAGGACATGGTGGACCGGGTTATGGCGATGAAAGAGGGGACGCGGGCCTATCTGCTGGCCCCCATCATTCGACCGCAAAGGCGAGTATCGCAAAGAGTTTGCGGAACTGGCCAAGCAAGGATTTCAGCGGGTCAAGGTGGATGGTGCATTCTACGAGCTGGACGCGCCGCCGACCCTGGACAAAAAGTATCGTCACAACATCGATGTGGTTGTGGACCGGATTGTGGTCAAATCGGGCCTGGAGACCCGGCTGGCTGACAGCTTTCGCACAGCGCTGGACCTGGCGGACGGCATCGCGATTTTGGAGATGGCGGTTCAGGGCGAGGAGGAGCCTGAACGCTTTACTTTTTCGGAAAATTTCGCCTGCCCGGTGTCTGGCTTCACAATCCCCGAGATCGAGCCGCGCCTGTTTTCGTTCAACGCGCCCTTCGGGGCTTGTCCTGAATGTGACGGCCTGGGGGTGGAGCTGTATTTCGATGAGCGCTTGGTCGTGCCCGATGAGAGCCTGTCGCTGATCGATGGAGCGCTTGCACCCTGGGCCAAGTCGAAAAGCCCGTACTTTCGCCAGACGATCGAGGCGATTGCCAAGCATTACAGCTTTGACAAAAAGACCCCTTGGCGCGACCTGCCCAAGGATGTGCAGCAATTGATGCTGCACGGCTCGTCCGGGGAACAGATTAAGTTTCGCTTTGATGAAGGCGGGCGGGTCTATGAGGTGAGCCGACCCTTCGAGGGTGTTGTCCCCAATATGGAGCGGCGCTATCGGGAGACGGATTCGAACTGGGTGCGCGAGGAGTTCGAGCGGTTCCAAAACAACCGGGCCTGCGGCACCTGCGGTGGCTATCGATTGCGACCCGAGGCGCTGGCGGTGAAGATCGCGGGCGCCCATGTGGGCGAAGTTGTGCAATTGTCGATCAAAGAGGCGCTTGAGTGGGTGGAAGCGGCACCTGCGACCATGAGCGCCCAGAAGAACGAGATTGCGCGCGCGATCCTCAAAGAGATCCGCGAGCGGCTTGGGTTCTTGGTCAATGTGGGTCTGGATTACCTGACGCTCAGCCGCAACTCCGGCACCTTGTCGGGGGGGGAGAGCCAGCGGATTAGGCTTGCAAGCCAAATTGGCTCGGGCCTGACGGGGGTGCTCTATGTGCTGGATGAGCCATCCATCGGGTTGCATCAGCGCGACAATGGGCGGTTGCTGACCACGCTTAAAAACCTGCGCGACCAGGGCAATACGGTCATTGTGGTCGAGCATGATGAGGAGGCGATCCGCGAGGCGGATTACGTTTTGGATATTGGGCCCGGTGCGGGTGTCCATGGGGGGCAGATCATCGCGCGCGGCTCGCCCGCCGAGATTGCGGCGACTGAGACCTCTGTCACCGGGCAGTACCTGACCGGCACGCGAGAGATCGCTGTCCCGGCAGAGCGGCGCAAGGGCAGTGGCAAATCGGTGGTGGTTGCGGGCGCGGTCGGGAACAACCTGAAAAATGTGACGGCCACCTTTCCATTGGCTACATTGACCTGCGTGACCGGGGTGTCGGGTGGGGGCAAGTCCACGCTGACAATCGAGACGCTGTTCAAAACAGCGTCCATGCGGCTGAACGGGGCGCGGCAAACGCCAGCGCCGAGTGCGGCGATCAAAGGGTTGGAGCATCTTGATAAGGTGATCGACATCGTCCAATCCCCCATTGGACGCACGCCTCGGTCGAACCCCGCCACATATACCGGTGCCTTTACCCCGATCCGAGATTGGTTCGCAGGCCTGCCGGAGGCAAAAGCCCGCGGCTACAAGCCTGGTCGCTTTTCGTTTAACGTGAAAGGCGGGCGGTGCGAGGCCTGCCAGGGCGACGGTGTCATCAAGATCGAGATGCACTTTTTGCCCGATGTCTATGTGACGTGCGAGACATGTCAGGGCAAACGCTACAACCGCGAGACCCTTGAAATTAAGTTTAAGGGCAAAAGCATAGCCGATGTTCTTGATATGACGATTGAGGATGCGGAGCAGTTTTTCTCGGCCGTGCCATCGATCCGCGAAAAGATGACAACGCTGATGCGGGTGGGCCTGGGCTATATCAAGGTTGGTCAGCAAGCGACCACCCTGTCCGGGGGGGAGGCACAGCGGGTAAAACTGTCCAAAGAGCTGAGCAAACGAGCCACCGGGCGCACGCTGTATATTTTGGACGAGCCGACGACGGGTTTGCATTTTGAGGATGTGAACAAGCTGCTGGAAGTGCTGCACGAGCTTGTGGATCAGGGCAATTCCGTCGTGGTGATCGAGCACAATCTAGATGTGGTTAAAACCGCCGACCATATCATCGATATCGGCCCCGAAGGCGGGGATGGCGGCGGCGAGATTGTCGCGCTGGGCACGCCTGAAGATGTGGCCAAAGTGGAGCGAAGCCACACGGGCCGCTATCTAAAAGAGATATTGTCTGCCCGCAAAATGGCTGCGGAATGACCCAACTCGCGTCCTTTTTTCGCCCGGTCTGACCGCCATACCATCCTTCGTGGCGGGCACTGATCTGGTGGAGTTGAAACCATGGAAACGGTGTTTGGTATTACGTTTGTGTTGTTTGCCGGTGTGGCGATTTTTGCAGGTGTCCACAAAAAGGACATTGAAGAGGGGCGGATGCCCGCGCCTGTGCAGGCGTACATGGTTCAGCAGTAAAACTGCGACCCTGATTGCACGGCAAGATTGGGCCCGGGCTGGTGAAACACCCCCCGGGCCCGCTCTGTTTTCTGCCTAAGCTGGCGCGTTAGAGCCCACGAACGGCACCGTACTTTACCCTTTGATAACTCTCTTTGCGCAACGTCTGAGCCGCGATTGGCTGCACCGTTTCGCGTGCTGCCGCCTTTCTTTCGTCGAGACATTTTCCCCGCCCAGTGGCTGGCGCGTCTCGTCCAAGACGTCCCTGTTTGGGGGCGGATAAAAGGACAGACCATGGCCATTGATAGCTTTAAGCACACCTCTTTGTCGCTGGACAGTCCAGCCAAGAACGCAGGCCCCGTTGTCGCCTCGGACACCGCAGATCTGGCCTATACCAGCCGCGCGTTGTTTGTGGGCACACCGGGGGATTTGACCGTTCGAATGGCCGGGTCCACGGGCACGGTGGTGTTCAAAAACCTGCCCATTTGCATCCTTCCGATCCGTGTGGACCGGGTGATGGCCACGGGCACAACCGCCGGTGACATGGTTGCGCTTTGGTAAGCTGATGAGCCTGTCTTTGACCTTGGGGCTCGCGATCAACGCGGGCGGCTGGCAGGCGTCGGGTGAGGGATCCTCCCCGACCAGCCAAGCGGTGCAAGTTCTGGGAAGCCGCCAAGGCTTTGCCATTGATTTTGTGAACAAGCGCATGGTGGTCAACGATGCGACCACGCCCGCGAATGCCTTCGATGGCGACCCGGAGGTCAAGCTGACCCGAGAGGGCACGGCGGCCTATGACTATGACCCGGTGAAGGGTCTGAACCTGGCGGCCAGCCGCGACTTTGGCGTGCGGTTGAGCACAGGGTTGTTTCCGTTCAATCCGAATGCGATCCACGTTTTCGCCCGATATGAGCTGAATTCCGGCGACAGCGCCGAGCAGCGGTACCTTTTGATGGTGGACAACTCGGGCAATGACCGGTTCGCGATGTACACCACGTCCGGCGTGCCGTTCAGGCTGGTGACCGGTGACGGAGCGGCAGCGGATACCGAGATCACGGGCCTGACATTGGAACCGGGGGTGGAGTACAAAACCTTCTTCGGTGCGGACCAGCATGGCCGGCACTGGGCCGACAGCAGCGGTGTGGTCACCCATGACACGCTGCACCAATTGTCAATGAGCACGCCTGCCGAGATCGGCATCGGCATGTACAACCACATCGCCCTGCGCCAGCTTGATGGGTACTTGGCCGAAATCGCGGTGATTTGCGAACCGATGGCCCATGAAGGCTTGATCACCAATGACCCACCGGCTGTGACCTTTGCAGCGGAAGGTGACAGCCACACCTTCAATACCTCGACCAATCCAGGCTATCCCCAGGGCGATTTGGACCTGTTCTATCCCAAACTTGTGGCTGATGGGATGAACGCCAACTGGGGTTGGCGAAACCGGGGTGTGTCCGGCGAAAGCTCGGCCGAAATGGTGACCTCGGCGGCGATGGCGGATTTCCTGGCCAATGGCGTGCCGGAAATCGCTGCGATTTACGCAGGCTCGAACGACGTGAAAGACCTGACCATCGCCTCGGCCCCGGTTTCGACCGCGACGGTGTTGCATGTGAACCCGGATGCGGTCGCCCAAGGCAAGCTGGCGGTTGAGGGCAAGGTTAAGATCAACGGGCAGAGCCGCAAGATCGCGGCCCTCAACGGCACCGAGATCACACTTGAGACGCCTTTGTCCGGTGCGCCTGCTGTGGGGGATGAGTTGACTGTGGACACGGTCGAGAACCTCAAGACCTGGATCGGGCATATGCATGCAGCGGGCGTGCCCCGTGTGATCGTGATCGGCGCGCATTATCTGAACTTTGCCGCAAGTGGCGACACGCCGACGGCGGAGCAGTCCTTGCGCAGCCGCATTCGCGTGGATCAACAGGCGGCGGCCACGGCCATGGGGGTCGAGTATATCGACACCTATGCCCATATGCGCGACGTGATCGTCACCGGTGCGGTGGCCCAAGGGGATTGGGCGGTTTGGCACCCCGCGCCCACGGACACCCACCTGACACCTGCCGGAGAGCAGGCGCTGGCGGATGCAATCGTGGCCTATCTCCAGGCCAACCCGTAGGCCTATTTTAGCGTGACGCGATAGCGGGCGGTTCTGGTGGCAATCCAGGACCGCCTTATTTCTATGGTCTGGCCTGCTACATCCTGGGCCTCGCGCTCTGCCAACATCACGGCGGTGCCTTTGGGCAGGTTGAGGGCCTTTGCCACCTCGGGCGGTGCCGCCTCGGCCCCCAAAGTGTCAGTTGCCCGCACCACCGTGTGCCCACCATGGGCCTGGTAGTAAGTGTATAGAGCGTTCGGCAGGTCCGTCTCCGGCGTGAGATCGGGGAAGGCCGCGGGATCCAGATAGGACTGCTCCACCAAACTGGGCAGGCCGTCCAAGGCGCGTACGCGATCAATTTTCCAAATCTGACGACGACCGGCCCCCAACGCCTTGTTCAACGCAGGCTCGGGTGGGACGCGGGTGATGGTTTGTCGGATCAGTTCTGGCAGGGCAGGGGTGCCATCGGGGCGCACCAATCGAAAAAAGTGGTACAGCGCGCGCTGGGGCGTGTGTTCGGGCATGAACGTGCCCTTGCCTTGGCGTCGGTCCAGCAGGTTCTCGGCGGCCATGGCGTTGAGAGCTTTGCGCACGGTGCCCTGGCTCACCCCAATCTCATCAGCCAGCGCAAATTCCGACGGCAGCGCTTGGCCCGCACGCCATTCGCCCGCGGCCATACGGTCCCGCAGGATCTGCATCACTTGAGCATATAGCGGGCTTGGATTAGGGGTCATCGCCTCTGGCTCTTCAGTCTTAGGTCTTATATAAGACACCTAAACCCTGAGTCGACAAGAGAGGAGAGATCTATGGGCGTACCCCAGTTGCTGGTCCATGATGCGACGGACAATGTGGGCGTTGTGGTCGTGGAGGGCCTGACCGCAGGCACCGAAATGCTGTGCGTGGTCACCCATGACAACAGCGATTTCAAGATGGTCGCCCAGGATGACATTCCCATCGGCCACAAGGTGGCCCTGAAAGATCTGGTCGAGGGCGATACGGTCATCAAGTATGGCGAGGATATCGGCAAAATGGTGGGCCCTGCCACTGCAGGCCGCCATGTTCACACTCACAACCTCAAAACCAAGCGGTGGTAAGCGATGTTTGATGCAAGCTCGACAACAGTTCAGGCCTGGCGGCGCGAAAACGGCCGTGTGGGCGTGCGCAACCATGTCATCATTCTGCCGGTGGACGACATCTCCAACGCGGCCTGCGAGGCGGTGGCCAACAACGTCAAAGGTACGATGGCCCTGCCGCATGCTTACGGCCGTCTGCAGTTTGGCGAGGATCTGGACCTGCATTT
>JBCBNR010000062.1:0-10940 GCA_039821665.1 Pseudomonadota bacterium | reverse complement strand
ACTGGAGGCCGTGGCCACCGTACCCCTGGACGCGCAGTTGGACCACTTCCTCGATATGATCTCAGGCGTGCCGCCGCTGATCGCGGCCCAAGACGCCGCACTTAGCCTTGAGCTTGCCCTTGAGATCGAGACGCAGCTTGCCCAACAGCTTGCGCGGGCGGCATGACAAAGCGGATCACAGCAGGGCTAATCGGCAGCCATATTGGCCGCTCGCGGCTGGCCCGGGGCTTGGAGGTTTTGTGCAATCATCACGGCCTGGAGCTGGCGTTCGAGCCGATCGACAGCGCGGTCTTGCCCGCCTTTGACTTTGCCGCCTGTGTCGAAAGCCTGCGGGCAAAAGGTTGGACTGGGGTGACCGTAACCCACCCCCAGAAACCCCAAGCGGCCGCCTTTGCGGGGGCGCATATGGCGCCGGACGTGGCCCATTTGGGGGCGAGCAATACGCTAATTTTTCGACCGCTCTCGGGGCATAATACGGACTATAGCGGGTTTCTCGCGGCTTGGCGGGCGCGCATGGGCTCTGCCCCGGGGCGTGTGGCCATGGCCGGGGCCGGCGGGGTTGCGCGGGCCTTGGGGCCTGCCTTTGCAACGCTAGGGGCGCGCGACATTGCCCTTTGGGATGAAGATCCCGACCGGGCGACGGACCTCGCGTCCCGCATCGGCCCGCCCGCCCGGGCGATCCCGCCGCAAGAGATCGCCGAGGCTGTGGCCTTGGCGGATGGCCTGGTCAACGCAACCCCCTTAGGCATGGGCGCGGATGCGCGCAGCGCGTTCCAACTGTCCCATCTGGGGCCGCAATCCTGGGCCTTCGATGCGGTCTACACCCCCGTCTGGACCCCATTCTTGGGGGCGGCCCGACAGGCGGGCCTGACCTGCCTGACGGGATTTGACCTTTTTACTTTCATGGCACTCGACAGTTTTTCCCTCTATGCGGAGCTGCCCGCGGACCCAAGCCTGGCCCGCCTGCTGGTTCCCTTGGAACCAAAGGAGCCCGTTCATGCCTGAGATGCTTAGCCCCGATCAGATCGCGTTCTACGGCGTGCAAGGCTATCTGATTTTGGAAAACCAGGTCCCACTTGCCGTGATCGAGGATCTGCGCGCCGAGGTCGCCCGATTTGAGGCCGAGGCCAAAGGCATGACCGCCAGCAATGACCGGTTGGATCTAGAGGACAGCCACCGACCCGACGCGCCCCGGGTTCGGCGGATCAAGCGGCCCGATTTGATTTCGCCTGTGGCACAGGCGCTGATGGTCTCGGACCATATTCTTGGCCCGGTGCGCGATCTGCTGGGGCCAAATCTGCGCTTGCACACCACCAAGTTGAACATGAAATCCGCAGGCTTTGGCGCGCCGGTGGAATGGCACCAGGATTTTGCTTTTTACCCGCACACAAATGACGATCTGCTGGCCGTGGGTGTTACCCTGGACGATATGGGTCTGGAGAACGGTCCCCTTCAAGTGTTCCCAGGCTCGCATCTTGGACCGATCCACGACCATCACCGCGACGGTGTGTTCGCAGGTGCCATGCTGCCCGGCGAGGTGGGGCTGGACCCTGCGCAGGCCGTCGCGCTGACCGGGCCGGTGGGGGCGGTCACCCTGCACCATGCGCGCATTGTCCACGGCTCTGCCCCCAATGTCTCGGACCGGTCGCGGCGCATTTTGTTCATCGAAGTGGCCGCGGCGGATGCCTTCCCGGTCATGGGTGCTATGACGGAGTTCGGATCACTTGAGGGGTATAATGCCAAGATGCTCTGTGGCACACCAAGCCTGACGCCGCGCTTGCGCGATGTGCCCGTTCGCATTCCGCAACCGCAGCCAACCGAAAACCGCTCGATCTACGAGATACAAAAGACCCTGGGCACCAGTGCCTTCGAATAGGACAGGAGAGACAGCTATGACCATGCCAACCATCGGATTTATCGGATTGGGCTTGATGGGGGCTGCCATGGTTGGCCGCCTGCAAGACAAGGGCTATCCCATGGTCGTCATGGCCAACCGCTCGCGCACAAACGTAGACGCAGCCGTGGCCCGCGGTGCGACCGAGGTCGGCACGGCCCGCGACCTTGCCGCGGCCAGCGATATTGTGATGCTGTGCATGGACACCTCCGCCAGCGTCGAGGGGCGGATGCGCGGCCCCGATGGGGTGATCGCTGGGCTGAAGCCTGGCAGCGTGGTGCTGGATTTTGGGACGTCTTTGCCAAGCTCGACCATCGCGCTGGGCGCTGAGGTGGCCAAGACTGGCGGCGTCTATCTGGATGCGCCGCTGGGTCGGACGCCCGCCCATGCCAAGGATGGTTTGCTCAACATCATGGCGGCCGGCGACACGGATGCGTTTGCAAAGGTCGAGCCGGTCTTGAAGGACCTGGGCGAGAATGTCTTTCACCTGGGCAAGCTCGGCTCGGGCCACACGATAAAGCTGATGAACAACTTCTTCGGCATGACCGTGGCCAACGCGATGGCCGAGGCGTTTGCCATGGCCGACACCACCGGCATCGACCGCAAAGCGCTTTATGATGTGATCTCGGCCGGGCCTTTGCGGTCTGGGATGATGGACTTTGTCACCGGCTATGCGGTGGATGGCGATCCAAACAAGCTGGAATTTGCGATCAAGAACGCGGCCAAGGATGTCGGATATTACGATCAAATGGCCAAGGATGCAGGGGCAGATTCGATCATGTGCAAGGCAGCCCTGAGCGCATTGAGCCAAGCGCGAGATGCGGGCCGAGGGGAGGATATGGTCAGCACCATGGTCGATTTCTACGCCGAGCGTTACAAAGCCTGAGCTTTTGGTCGGGGTCGCCGCAAAAGCGCTAGAGGATCGCACCTCCTTGGGCATCGCAATGATGCTAGGGGCCTATTTCCTGTTCTCTTTGGTCGACACCAGCGTCAAATGGCTGGTGTTGGCAGGGCTGCCCGCAGTGCAGTTGACCTTCTTTCGCTATGTCGGGCATTTCGCCATTTCGCTGACCCAAATCGCCGCCGGTGGCCTGACTTGGGATCGGTTCGCAACCGCGCATATGGGCCTTGTTGTGCTGCGCGGGGTGCTGTTGGCGGTGTCCACCTATTTCAACTTTATCGCCCTGAACTATCTGCCGCTGACGGTCACCTCGTCGATCATGTTCTCTGCCCCGATCATCGTGTGCCTACTGTCCTGGCCGTTGTTGGGCGACAGGGTTGGCCCGGTGCGTTGGGCTGCGATCCTTTTGGGGTTCTGCGGAGTTCTGGTGGTGATCCGCCCCTTTGGCGAGGCGTTTCACTGGGCGACCCTGTTGGCCGCGCACAATGCGGTGGCTTTGGCGGTGTATTCGATCCTGACACGCAAGCTGGCCGGTGTGGTCGCAACTGAGACCATGCAGCTTTACATGGGCGGCATAGGGACGCTGGCGACGCTGCCGTTCCTGGCCTCGGCCTGGGTGACGCCCAGCACACCGTTTGACTGGATGTTGATGATCGCCCTTGGCCTGTGGGGTTGGGGAGGGCACGAGATCCTGACCCGGGCCCACAGCTATGCCACCGCCAGCGTGCTGATGCCCTACACCTATTCGTTCATGCTGTACCTAACGGTGGCCAGCTTCTTGGTCTTTGGCGATTTGCCGGATGGCTGGACGATCCTGGGTGCGGCGATCATCGTGCTGAGCGGGTTGATCATCTGGGCGCGAGAACGGAGGAGGGTCCTGTGATGCGGGTGGCCTGTGTGGGCGAAGTGATGGTGGAGCTAAGCCTGTCGGGCGACGACCAGGCCCGGCTTGGTGTGGCAGGGGATACGTTCAACACGGCCGTCTATCTTAAGCGAGAGGCCCCGTCCGTGACCGTGGACTATGTCAGCCGGATCGGTCGGGATGCGTTTTCTGACCGGATCAGCCAGGCCATCCAGAGCGCAGGCATCGGCACCGGGCATTTGTCGCGCGATCCAAAGCGGGCGCCCGGGCTTTATGCCATCACCACAGACGATCAGGGCGAGCGGTCGTTTACCTATTGGCGCGGGCAATCCGCCGCCCGGGTGATGTTTGAAGCGGGGTTTGACGCGCTGACCGGGTTTGATGTGATCTATCTTTCGGCAATCACCCTGGCCATTTTGTCGCCCGACCAGCGCGACGGCCTGCGGGCGTGGCTTGGCAAGTTTCGCGAAAGGGGCGGACGCGTCGCCTTTGACAGCAATTACCGGCCCAATCTGTGGGAAGGCCAGCAGGTGGCACATGAATGCGTTGCAGGCTTTTGGGGTCTCACTGATATCGCCCTGCCCAGTGTCGATGATGAAATGGCCCTGTTTGGCGACACGTCAGAGGATCAGGTGGTGAACCGATTGCACACCTTGGGCGTGCGGTTTGGTGCGCTCAAACGTGGGGCTGAGGGGCCGCGCGCCTTGGGCCCCAACCAGGTAGACCAACCCTATGCGCCCGCACCGGTGGTGCGAGACAGCACGGCGGCCGGCGACAGTTTCAATGGTGGGTTTCTTGCGGCCCATTTGCAGGGCGCTGATCTGGCCACAGCCTTGGCGGCCGGGCACGCCTGTGCGGCTTGGGTGGTCCAACACCCTGGGGCCATCGCGCCCGAGCAAGAGAGGGGCTGATGCGGGTCGCCTTGATCGGGCTGGGCATGGTCGCGGGCACCCATCTGGCTGCGATCAAGGCGGCTGGCTTTACCCTTGCTTGGGCCATGGGGCGCGACCGGGCGCGGACGCAAGACTTCGCCTCTGACGCCGCAACCCAGCTTGGTCACGCTGTGCGCGCAACCACGGACATTGCGGACATCGCGAATGATCCGGATCTAGATTTCGCCATTGTCGCCACCCCGCCCGATGCGCGCAGCGATCTGATCGGCCCATTGGCGCAGGCGGGCAAGCCGGTGCTGTTGGAAAAGCCCATTGCCCGCACCCTGGCCGAGGCTGAGGCGTTGGTGGATTTGTGCGCGGGCGCGGATGCGCCCTTGGGGATCGTGTTTCAAGTGCGCATGCGCGCGGAAGTGGCCGCCTTGCGCGCAACCCTGCCTACGCTTGGTCCGCTTGGGATGGTCGAGGTCTCCGTGCCCTGGTGGCGCGACCAGGCCTATTACGATGCCCCGGGGCGCGGCACTTACAGCCGCGATGGGGGAGGCGTTCTGATCACCCAAGCGATCCACACGCTCGACCTGATGCTCAGCCTTGCGGGACCCGTAAGGACGGTGCGCGCGCTCAGTGCGACCACCAACCTGCACCGCCTTGAGGCCGAGGATTTTGTGAGCGCTGGTTTGACGTTTCAGGGCGGCGCCGTGGGCCACCTAATGGCCACAACAGCCGCCTTCCCCGGCGGGGCAGAGCGGATCGTGCTTCACGGTGCAATGGGTACCGCGGAACTAACCCCGGGGCATCTGCGTGTGCACATGCGCGATGGCACATCCAAAGAGGTAGGGCATGCCGCAGGTTCGGGCGGGGGGGCGGACCCGATGGCGTTCTCCCACGCCTGGCACCAGGGCATTCTAGAGGATTTCGCCCAAGCCCTGCGCCAAGGGCGCGCGCCAGTGGCCCCGGGGCGCGAGGCCTTGCGTGTGCATGCCTTGATTGATGGGATCGAACGGGCCGCCGCTAGCGGACAGGAGGTCGAGTTATGAGCCAGATCGCATGCGTGGCCATCGGCCTCGACCACCGCCACATCTATGGCCAGATCGAACACATGGCAGCGGTTGGTGTGCCCTGTTTGGGGTATTGGACCGAAGGAGACCCTGGCCCCTTGCCGGGCTTCCAAAAACGCTTTGCAGACATTCCCCGCATGGCCCGGCGCCAGGATCTTTACGACCTGGGCGCGCAGCTTGCCTTGATCGCGGCCATACCGGCCGACCGTGCGGACCTGTCGATCGAGGCGATGGAGGCGGGCTTGGATGTAATGAGCGACAAGCCCGGCTGTACCGACCTGGCCCAACTTGCCCGGATCGAGGCTGCGGTGGCGCGCACCGGGCGCATCTGGTCCATCGATTTTTCCGAGCGGTTCGAGGTGGAATGCGTCACCCGCGCCAGCGAACTTGTGGCCGAGGGGGCCATTGGGCGCGTTGTTCAAACCGTTGGCCTAGGCCCCCACCGTCTGAACCGGGCGACCCGCCCGGACTGGTTCTTTCAACGGGCCCGCTATGGGGGGATTTTGACCGATATCGCGTCTCACCAGATCGACCAGTTTTTGCATTTCACCGGGGCGCGGTCGGCTGAGATCACCCTTGCCCAGGTGGGCAATTACGCCAATCCGCAGGACCCCGAGTTGCAGGATTTTGGCGAGCTGGCCCTGAAGGCGGACGGCGCCCATGGCTATATCCGGGTGGATTGGTACACGCCCGATGCCCTGCCCACATGGGGCGACGGGCGGCTGACAATCTTGGGCACCGAAGGCACGATCGAGCTGCGCAAATACGTGGATGTGGGCGGTGAGCCCGGGGGCGACCATCTGTTTTTGACCAACGCCACCCGGTGCGAGCGGATCGACTGCACCGGGGTGGGCCTGCCGTATTTTGCAGCGCTCAAAGCCGATATTCGCGACCGGACCCAGACCGCCATGGCGCAATCCCATGCCTTTGCGGTGACGGATCTTGCCCTGCGCGCCCAAGCCCTGGCCGAAGGCGCGCCATGATCCGGGTGGCCATTCTGGGTGCCGGCATCGGGCAAGAGCATCTGGCGGGATATCGCGCGCTGCCCGAGCATTTCGAGGTCGCGATGATCGTGGATCGCGATGCTGCGCGTCTGGCCCAGATCACCGGGGCGCATAGGGCGTGCGAAACCCTGGAGGCCGCCCTGGACGATCCGCTGATCGATCTGATCGACATTTGCCTGCCCCCTGATTTGCACGCGCAGATCGCCATTGCGGCCCTTCAGGCGGGCAAGCACGTTATTTGTGAAAAGCCGCTTGCCACCTCGCTTGCGGATGTGGACCGGGTTGCACAGGCCGCACAGCGCAGCGGGTGCGCGGTGTTTCCGGTTTTCCAGTACCGCTTTGGGCCTGCGTTCCGCGCGCTGCGCGCGCTTGACGCCGCCGGGCTGTTGGGCCCGGCTCATGTCGCCTCGGTCGAGACCCATTGGTCGCGCGACGCGGGGTACTATGCGGTGCCCTGGCGCGGCACTTGGGCGGGGGAGCGGGGCGGCGCCCTGTTGGGTCATGCGATCCACGCCCATGACCTTTTGCATTGGCTGTTTGGGCCTGTGGACCGCATCACCGCGCGCACCGCCACCCGCATCAACCCCATCGAGACCGAAGATTGTGCCGCCCTGTTGGTCGAGTTTGAAAACGGGGCGCTCGCCACAAGTTCGGTCACCTTGGGGGCAGCGCAGGGCGAGACACGGCTGCGCCTGGTCTATGGCAATCTGACCGCGACCAGCGATCGGGTGGCCTATGCGCCCGGCACAGGCACTTGGCGCTTTGAAGCGCGCGACCCGGCCCGCCAGGCAGCCGTGGACAGAACCGTGGCGGACGCGGAGGCGGGCCATAACGGCTTTGCCGGGTTCTTGCACAGTGTCGCCCTTGGGCTGCAAGGCCAGCCTAGTGCCGTCACTTTGGCAGAGGCACGCGCCTCTATCGAAGGGGTGACTGCCGCCTATCTGTCCGCTCGCACCGGCCAGACGGTGGCCCTACCGTTGGACCGAACTTGTGCTTATTATGAGGGATGGCAGCCATGAAAGCCCCGTTACGCCAAACCTGGCGGTGGTTCGGACCAGATGACCCAACGCCGATCACAGCCCTGCCCCAAGCGGGGGTGGAGGGGGTGGTCACCGCCCTCCATCACATCCCCCCCGGCACAGCCTGGCCATTGGCCGAGATCGAGGCGCGTCAGGCGCAGATCGCCCAGGCGGGCCTGGCCTGGGAGGTGGTGGAAAGCGTGCCCGTGTCCGAGGCGATCAAGGCCCAAACCGCAGAATGTGCCGCCCATATCGCGGCCTATAAGGACAGTCTTCGAGCGCTTTGCCGGGCGGGCATCCGCACCGTGTGCTATAACTTCATGCCCGTGCTCGATTGGACCCGCACCAGCCTGGGCACGCCGCAACCCCATGGGGGTGAGGCGATGGCGTTCGATCTGACCGCTTTTGCCGCGTTTGACCTGCACATTCTGGCCCGGCCTGCGGCGGTGGACGCCTATGACGAGGGGCTGAGCGCCCAGGCCGCGCGCTTGTTCCAAGATCTTGATGATGGCGCACGCGCGCGGTTGCGCGACACGGTGGTCGCCGGTTTGCCCGGCGCCAATGACAGTTGGTCCTTGGATGACACGCGCGCGGCCCTTGCAGCCTATGACAATCTGGATGCTGCGCGCTTGCGTGGACATCTGATCGACTTTTTGGGGGAGGTCGCGCCGGTAGCGCAGGAGTTGGGCATGCGCCTGTGCTGCCATCCGGACGATCCGCCTTTTGCACTGCTGGGCCTGCCCCGGGTGATGTCCTCTACCCAGGGTTACGCAGCCGCATTGGACGCGGTGGATTTGGCCGCCAATGGGGCGACGCTGTGCACCGGGTCGCTGGGTGTGGCGGCTGATTTTGATCCGGTGGCGTTTGTGGCGCGGTTGGGCGCACGCATTCATTTCGTGCATCTGCGCAACACCAAGCGGGTGGGCGGCGAACCTGACCGCCCCAGCTTCTTCGAGGCCGAGCATTTGGCTGGCGACACGGATATGGTCGCCACCTTGCGCGCGCTGATGGACGAGCAGGCACAGCGCCAAGCCAGTGGTCGCGCGGATTGGCAGATCCCCATGCGCCCCGACCATGGTCAGGCGATCCTCACCGACCTCAACGGGCCGTACCTGCCAGGCTATCCCTTGATTGGCCGAACCCGTGGCTTGGCCGAACTGCGCGGGGTCATGGCGGCCCTGGCGGTTGAGGGGGCGTGAGGGCAAGCGCGAGAGGCATCGCCAGGCGAGCCGAGCCATCCTGCTCAAATGTGCTGGGGCTCGGGGAGTGTGTCCGCACTGTCTGGGCGCGTCCGCTGAATATCAGCGCCTGAGACCGGGTCAGCGCCCTAATGCCAAAACTCCGGGCAGCCCGGTGCCCTCTCGTAGGCCGCACGGGGCCTTGAAGCCGCTCAAGTCTTGGTGGGTCACAGCCGTCGCATGTCCAGGGTGACCGGATAGGCGGGATGCACGCCCACGTGCTGTGGTTGGGTCAGGTGGGCGGAGTGGCCCCCCGCCTCGAACCGGGCAAGGGCGCGGCCCTCGGCCTCTAGGTGGTTCACGGGGCGTGTTTCATGCGCGCGCCCGCCTTGGTGGGCCACCCGGTAGGTGCACCCCCCCGCCGACCGGCCTGCATGGCGGTCGAACAGGTCGAACACCAACGGCCCATGGGCCGGCACGGTGGGATGCAGCGCCGACCAGGGCTGCCAGGACCGAAAGCGCACACCGGCCACATGTACACCATTGCCCCGGTCTTTCAGGGGCAGGGCATACCCGTTGCACGTGATCGCATGGCGCTCGGGATCCAGCCCTTGGGTGCGCATCTGCAACCGCTCGACCGAGCTGTCCACATAGCGCGCGGTCCCGCCGCCCGTGCTCTCCTCGCCCAACACCAGCCAGGGTTCGATGCCGTTGCGCAAGCCCATCTGCACGCCCGCCACCTCCATCTCGCCCACTTGGGCAAATCGGAACTCGCGCTGGGCATCGAACCATTCGGGGCGGAAGGGCATGCCGTGGGCGCGGCTTAGATCGTCCAAAACCTCGCCAAAATCGGCCCAAACAAAATCCTCCAGCAAAAACCGGTCATGCAGCGCTGTGCCCCAAGGCACCATGTCGGCCTGGTAGGGTTTGGCCCAGAACCAAGCGATCAGCGCGCGCAGCACAAGCGCTTGGGCCAGGCTCATCTGCCAATGGGGGGGCATCTCAAAGCCGCGAAACTCCACCAAGCCCAGACGGCCCGTCGGCCCATCGGGCGAGAACATCTTGTCGATGCAAATCTCGGCCCGGTGGGTGTTGCCGGTCATATCGGTCAGCAGATGCCGAAACAGCCTATCGGTCAGCCAAGGTTGGGCCTGACCGTTTGCCACCAACCGCTCCATCTCTTTGAGCGCGATCTCCATCTCATAGACCGCCTCAGGACGCCCCTCGTCAAACCGGGGCGCTTGGGAGGTGGGGCCGATGAACAGACCCGAGAACAGATAGCTGAGCGAAGGGTGCCGCTGCCAATACCGCACGATCGAGCCCAACACATCCGGGCGGCGCAAAAACGGGCTGTCGCCGGGCGTCGCCCCACCCACCACGATGTGGTTCCCCCCGCCTGAGCCGGTGAGGCGGCCATCGACCAGAAAGGTGTAGCTGTCGAGGCCGCATTGCCGTGCCTCTTCGTACAGGGTGGCCGTGATCTCGCGCAGCTCGGCCCAATTGGCGGCGGGGTGGATGTTGATCTCGATCACACCCGGGTCAGGCGTGACCTTGATCGTATTGACCCGGTGATCGTGCGGCGGCTCGTAGCCTTCCACATGCACCTTCAGGTCTTGCGCGGTGGCCACATCTTCGACCGCTTCGAGCAGATCCAGATAGTGTTCGACCGAACCTGTGGGCGGCAGGAACACGCATAGGGTGCCATCGCGCACCTCGACAGTCAGAGCGGTGCGGATTGGCTGGCCTTCGACCCAAAAGGCGGTTTGGCCGTCCACCCAATCGTCCGAGCTGTCCACATCCGTAAAGCCCTGGTTCGTGGGCGGCATGGCCCCGCCTGCGCCCCAAACCCAAGGCACCTGAGAGCGGGTCTGAAGGCGCCGGCGTCGTGTGCTGGGGTCGCGCTGAAACTGCGGCGGCTCCTCTTGCAGCCATTGCAGCGAGCCGAGCGGCAACCGGAACCCCGCAGGGCTGTCGCCGGGCATCAGGTAAAGTTTGCCGCGCCGCGTGCCCCATTTCTCGGACGCCCATTTGAACCGCCGCTGCCCGTGTGCGCGGGCTTGGGCCAGTTGGATCGGGATCACATAGGCCACCGGATTGCCCAAACCCTGTTCAGAGATGCGCAGCAGCCGCGCCC
>JBCBNR010000061.1:0-11037 GCA_039821665.1 Pseudomonadota bacterium | reverse complement strand
GTGTTGGACATGCACCAAGTGGCGCAAGTGAATGCGGTGGCGACCGCTGCTGTGCGCGACGCCGAAGACGGGCGAGCCTTTGTGGCGGAGGTGGCCGAGCATACCGGCCTGCGCTTGGCCGTGGTGGACGGGCTGGAGGAGGCCGCGTTGTCCGCGCGCGGGGTGTTGTTGGGTTGGCCGCGGGCAGACGGGATTGTGTGCGATATCGGCGGCGCGTCGATGGAGATGGCGCGCCTGGAGAAAGGCAAGATCCTGGCCAGCGGCACCTCGGCCCTGGGTCCGCTGCGCTTGGACAGGCTTAAAGGCAAGGCGCTGGCCCATCAGATCGACGCTGAGCTGGACAGTTTGGCGGAGGTGGTGGGCACCCGCCCCGCCAGCCTGTATCTGGTGGGGGGGTCCTGGCGCGCCCTGGGCCGCTTGGATATGGAGCGACGGCGCTATCCCTTGAAAGTTCTGCATGAGTACCGGATGACGCCCAAGGCCCTGCGTGCCACCGCGCGCTGGGCAGCGGCCCGGGACGGGGATGCCTTGGGCGATCTGGTGGACAGCTCCGAGGCGCGTCTGAGCCTTGTGCCTTTGGCTGCCGCCGTGATGGAGCGGGTGCTCACCCGGTTTCGCCCTGAGGCCATCAAGATCTCGGCCTTTGGTCTGCGCGAGGGGGTGCTCTATGGGGCCATGCCCCAGCGGCTGCGCGAGCGCGATCCGTTGTTGGAGGCGTCGCGGCAGATGGAGTTTACCTCCGCCCGAGTGCCCGGTTTCGGGGCCGAGCTTTACACCTGGCTCAAACCCCTTTTCCCCAAGGTCTCGCCCAAGCGCCGGCGGATTTTGCGGGCCGGGTGCTATTTGCACGACATCACCTGGCGGGCCCATCCCGATTACCGGGCGCAGATGTGTTTCGAGACAGTGACGCGGGCCGGACTGACCGGCCTTGACCATGGCGAGCGTGTGTTTCTGGGGGTTGCCCTGCTCAACCGTTACAAGACCGGCACCCATGGGCAGCAATTGCCGCCCCGGTTGCTCAAGTTGTTGGATGAAGACGCCGCGCACGAGGCGGTGCTGCTGGGAAAGGCCATGCGCCTTGGCGCGATGGTGTCGAGCGGCGCACGGGGCGTTTTGGCAGACGCGCCTGTGGCGCTGGAAGAGGGTGTTTTGCGCCTGCGCCTCAGCGGCCCCGTGCAAGAGCTTGTGGGCCACGCGGTCCATCGCCGCCTGACATCCTTGGCCAACCGCATGGGGGTCGAGCCCGTAGTGGATGTGGGTTGAGCGCAAGGCGCGCGCGCTGCACGAAAGGGGGCAAGCCTGGCATCTGAAATGAAATCGGCCTGCGCGATCGCAGGCCGAAAAAGCGTCCTCCCTGGACTTGGGCTTTGCCCTATCTTGGCGCGACGATTTACCCTCGCGCACCAGGACGAAAACATTTTTTGGCAACAATTGCAAATGGGAATCTTTCCCCTATGCCAGCACTGCCATTGCACGCCCTAGGACCTTGGCCTAAGCCTATCGCGAACAACAGCCGCCAGTCAGTCGGGAACCCAAAGGCATGCGTCTCAGCCAGTACTATCTGCCCATCCTCAAAGAGACCCCAGCCGAGGCCTCGATCGTGTCCCATCGCTTTATGCTGCGGGCCGGGTTGATCCGCCAGGCAAGTGCTGGGATCTATTCCTGGCTGCCCATGGGGTTCAAAGTGCTCAAGCGGCTAGAGCAGATCGTGCATGAAGAGCAGATCAAGGCGGGCCATCACCCCATGCTGATGCCCACGCTACAATCGGCGGACCTATGGCGTGAGAGCGGGCGGTACGACGATTACGGCCAAGAGATGCTGCGCATCACCGACCGACACGACCGGGACATGCTCTATGGTCCCACGAATGAAGAGCTGATTACGGACATCTTCCGCAACTCGGTGCGGTCCTACAAAGATCTGCCGCTGACACTTTATCACATCCAGTGGAAGTTCCGCGACGAGGTGCGCCCGCGCTTTGGTGTGATGCGAGGGCGCGAGTTTTATATGAAAGATGGGTACAATTTCGACCTGACCAAAGAAGACGCGCTGCACGCCTATAACCGCCATTTTGTGAGCTACCTGCGCACCTATGAGCGGATGGGCTTGCAAGCGATCCCCATGCGTGCGGATACCGGGCCCATCGGGGGGGATTACTCGCACGAGTTTTTGGTACTGGCAGAGACGGGCGAAAGCGACGTCTTTTACGACGCGGCTGTGACCGACATGGCCTTTGGGGATCGCGCGATTGATTTTAGCGACCAGGCCGCCTGTCAGGCGATTTATGACCAATGGACAGCCCCCTATGCCCGTACGGACGAGACCCACGACCAGGCGCTGTTTGAGCAGGTTCCTGAGGAGCGCAGGCGGTCCTCCAAGGGCATCGAAGTGGGGCAGATCTTCTATTTCGGCACGAAGTATTCCGAGCCGATGAAAGCCACCGTGTCGGCCCCGGACGGGGCTTTGGTTCCGGTGCATATGGGCTCTCACGGGATCGGCGTCAGCCGCTTGATCGGTGCGATTATCGAGGCAAGCCATGACGAAAACGGCATCATCTGGCCCGAAGGGGTAACGCCGTTCCATGCGGGCATCGTGAACCTTAAACAAGGGGATAGTGCGGCTGATGCGGCCTGTGCGCAGCTCTACCAAGGCATGCTCGCCCAAGGGTTGGAGCCGCTTTACGACGACACGGAAGAGCGGGCGGGTGCCAAGTTCGCCACCATGGATCTGATCGGTCTGCCCTGGCGGATCACCGTGGGCCCACGCGGCTTGCAGCGCGGTGTGGTGGAGTTGGTGAACCGGCGCACCGGTGACGCCGAAGAAATGACACCTGAAGCCGCCCTGGATCGTTTGGGCCAGATCTACGCGTGAGCACCCCGCGCCCCTTTGCCGGTTTCGAGTGGCAGATTGCCTGGGGCTATCTGCGCGCCCGGCGGCGCGAGGGCGGCGTGTCCGTCATGTCGATCATCTCGCTCTTGGGTGTGTCGCTGGCGGTTTTCGCGCTGATCGCAACTTTGGCGGTGCGCTCGGGCTTTCGGGCGGAGTTTGTGGCCACCATCTTGGGCGCGAACGCCCATGCCACGATCTATTCCAACGGTGTGATCGACGAGTTCGGCTTTGTGGACAAGCGCATCGGCGACTATCAGATGCTGGCGGACCGCTTGGAAAGCTTGGAGGGTGTGACCCGCGCCGCCCCCTTGGTCAAGCGCCAGGTCATGGCCACGGGCAATGGGCGCAACGCAGGCGTGGAGGTCTACGGCCTGAGCCCCCAGGACGTGGCGACGGTGCCCTTGGTGCGCGCGCCCGAGCAGGCGCTTGGCAATCTGGACCGGCTGTCCGAGGGGGGGGTCGCGCTGGGCATGAACCTCGCACGTAACTTGCAACTGAGTTTAGGGGACAGCATCACGCTGATCTCACCCGATGGGGTGCAGACGGCCTTTGGCACCTCGCCGCGCATCAATTCCTACGAGATTGTCTATCTGTTTCAGGTGGGCCGTTTCGACATCGACAGCACCCGGCTTTATATGCCGCTGGCCGAGGCGCAGAGCTTTTTCAACGCCGAAGGGGTGGTGGACGAAATCGAAGTGATGGTCCTCCAACCAGAGGCGGTGGAGGCGCAGGTGGGCGCGCTGACCTCCAGCGCAGGAGCGCCTTACTTCGTTTGGACCTGGCAAGACAGCTCCTCCAGTTTTCTGCGGGCCTTGAAGATGGAGGACAACATCATGTTCGTGATCCTGTCGATCCTTGTGATCGTGGCCACCCTCAACATCGTCTCTGGCCTGATCATGCTTGTGAAAAACAAAGGGCGCGACATTGGGATCCTGCGCACGATGGGGCTGAGCGAAGGCTCGATCCTGCGGGTGTTTTTCATCTGCGGGGCGTCTATCGGCGTGATCGGCACGGCCATCGGCGTTGTTTTGGGATGTCTTTTTGCGATCTATATTGACCCGATTTTTGCTGGCGTGAATTGGATGCTGGGGGGCGGGGTGTGGGATCCGTCCGTGCGCTATCTCTCGGCGCTGCCCGCGCGGTTGGAATGGGGGGATGTGCTGTCTGCGGTGGCGCTGTCGCTTGGGCTGTCCTTTACCATCACCTATTTCCCGGCGCGCAGGGCGGCCCGGATGAACCCGGTGGAAGCGCTGCGGTATGAGTGACGGGCGCGGGGCAGAGGCATTGCGTCTTGTGGGGATCGAAAAGACCTATAATCGGGGCACGCCCGGCGCGGTGGAGGTGCTGCGCGGCGTGGATCTAAGCCTCGCGCCCGGCGAGATTGCGGCGCTGGTGGCGCCCTCAGGCTCGGGCAAATCCACGCTGTTGCACATTGCAGGCCTGTTGGAAGAGGCGGATGCCGGGCAGATCTTCATCGGCGGTGAGGCGGTGGCACAGGCCAACGACGCGCAGCGCACCCGTCTGCGCCGGGCGCGGGTGGGGTTTGTCTATCAGTTCCACCACCTGTTGCCCGAATTCACCGCGCGCGAGAACATCGCCTTGCCCCAGCGCGCGGCGGGGGTTGGGGCAGGGGCCGCACGCGCCCGCGCGTCCCGTTTGTTGGAGGCGGTGGACCTCGCGCACCGGGGGGATCACCGCCCGGCGGAGTTGTCGGGGGGCGAGCAACAGCGGGTAGCCTTTTGCCGGGCGTTGGCCAATGCACCCGATCTGTTGCTGGCCGACGAGCCCACGGGCAATCTTGACCCCGAGACCTCGAGCCTTGTGTTCCAGGCGATGGTGAGCCTTGCCCGGGAGACGGGCCTTGCGGCCCTGGTGGCGACCCATAACCCACAGCTCGCCGCGCGCATGGACCGCACGTTGGTCTTGCGCAAAGGGATCTTGGAGCAAGCGGCCTGAGCCCCTAAGCCCGGGCGCACCCGGGCTTGGTGGGCAGAGGACCCCTGGGGGATCAAGAAGGGGCTCTGCCCCTGGCGATTAAGAGGGGGGCTGCCCCCGGTGCTGCGCACCTCCCCCGGGATATTTTTGCAAAAGCGAAAGGGGCGGGGGCCGGAGCGCAAAGGGCGCGCTGCGCGCGACAGCGGTTTTCGTCAAACGTGAATTGGTTTTTGCGAAGAACGTCCCCAAAAGGCAATGATGTTGCCGCGTTTCCCAAAAAGCCGATGTCTTGGGGTTTTTGCGAAACGCTTTAGGTCTGGCTGCACATGCCCAAAAGCGTGACCCAATCCTGGTCCCCTAAAGCAGGGCGCGCGCCGGGCACCATTTCAACCGGCAGGGGCGCGCCGCGCCCGGCTTGCGCCCAGTAACGCGCGGGCGATAGACCCAGGGCCACCAAGCGCTCCGCCCCATAGCTGCGTACGTCCAGCGGCAGGGCGCGGCCCTTTTGATTGAGCAAAGCCATATCTTCGATCTGGACCCGATGCAGCGTGCCATCGGAGAGAAACGTCAGGATGGCCCCGATCGGCGCCTCTTCGGCCCAGGCGGTCAGCAGGTCTTGATTGGGCACACTGGCTTGCGCGGCGAGGATCCATCCCGCGACCGCGCTGGGGCCAGAACTTGCGCCCACAAGGATCTCGTTGGACAGGATCAACGTACCATCGGGAAGAACCGAGACCGGCGTGGACCAATTGCGGGCAACCAGAACGCGGCCCCCGCCCGTGCCCTGCACCTGGGCCGCAAAGCGGGTGAGCACCTTTTGCGCCGCGGGATTGCGGCACAGGCCCGGCGTGCGTTCTAGGATGTCGCGGGTCAGAAGGGCGGCCCTCTCGGGCGGGACCAAGTCCACCGCCAAGCGCCTGAGCGCGGGTGGGGCAAGGACAAGGGCTGCCAAAACCAGCGCTGTCAGGACCAAAGCGGTGAGCGCCAGCACCCGGGGCAGGGCCCGGGTCGCACCGACCTTTGCGCGCTGGCTAACGGTTTCGATGGCTTCGATCATGTGGGGGTCGGAGATCACCAGACGGTCCGCGCTGCCCTCCACGCCGAACACCGCCCCACCCTCACCCGTGTCCAAGCGCGACACCGCCGTCAGCGCCCAATGGGCCAGGGGTGTATCTTCGGTGGTGGTCAGCACCAGGGAGCGTTTGCCAAAGGACACCACCACATCGCGCGCGGCCTCCCCTGCGCTGGGATGCCACTGACCGGTTGCTTCAAGCACCACATAGGCGGACAGGGCGGTCATCGTCTCTCCCCCAAGACTGGGCGGCGCCGGGCAGGGCGCGGTTGATGGGCGGGGCAAAGCCTTAGCTTGGCAGGCGATACCCCTGGCCCTTCAGGGCTGCGCGAAGCTCTAACTTAGAAATCTTACCAGTTGCTGTGTGCGGCAGTTGATCCATGAACACCACATCATCGGGCACTTGCCATTTGGCGAAACGCTGGGCGACCACCGCGAGGATTGCGCTTTTGTCTGGATCCGTGCCCGGCTTGCGCACCACCACAAGGATCGGCCGCTCATCCCATTTGGGATGGGGGATGCCCACGGCCGCGGCCTCGGCCACATCCGCATGACCCAATGCTGCATTTTCCAACTCGATCGAAGAGATCCACTCCCCCCCCGATTTGATCACATCCTTCGAGCGATCGGTGATCGCCATATAGCCATGGGGCGTGATGGTGGCCACATCGCCCGTGTCGAACCAGCCGTCCTGCGTCGCCTCGGCCTCGGCCTTCAAATACCTGGCAACCACCGCATCGCCCCGCGCCCAAAGCTTGCCGGGTGTTTTACCGTCCCAGGGCAGTTCCGCGCCTTCATCATCGGTGATCTTCAGATCAACGGTAAAGGGCGGGTGGCCGGTTGTCTCTTGGGTGTTGAGCTGCTCTTGGGCATCCATTTCCTCGATCTCGGGCTTGAACGAGCAGACGGTGCCCAACGGCGACATCTCGGTCATGCCCCAGGCGTGCAGAACCCGCACGCCGTATTTGTCTTGAAAGGCCTCGATCACCGCCCGGGGGCAGGACGATCCGCCGATCACCACCCGTTTGAGGCTGCTCAGGCGCAAGCCCTCCGCCTCCATATGCTGTAACAGCATCAACCAGATGGTGGGCACGGCGGCGGTAATGGTCACCCCATGTTCCAACATCTCATGCAACGCCGCGGGCGTCAGGTCACGCCCCGGCATCACCATGGATGCGCCTGTCAAAGGGGCGGTATACCCGATGGACCAGCCATTGGCGTGAAACAGCGGAACCACCGGCATCACCCGGTCCGCGGATGACAGGCCCACGCTGTCGGGCTGGGCGGAGGTCATCGCGTGCAGCACGTTGGAGCGGTGGGTATAGACGACCCCCTTGGGATTGCCGGTTGTCCCAGAGGTGTAACAAATCCCGCAGGCATCCCGCTCGTCCACATCGACCCACGCAAAATCCCCATCCAGACCCGCCAGCCACGTCTCATAGCAGATCACGTCCATCTCGGTCTGAGGCATATGGTCGGCATCGGTCATGACGATCACGGCGCGCACGCTCTCCAACCGGTCGCGGATGGCCTCGATGATGCCCACAAGGTCGCGGTCCACAAACAGAACTCGATCCTCGGCATGGTTTATGATGTAGACCAACTGATCTGCGAAAAGGCGTGGGTTGAGGGTGTGCAAGGCGGTGCCCGCCCCCGGTGCGCCATACCACACTTCCAGATGGCGGGCGGTGTTCCAGGCCATAACACCCACCGTATCGCCCCGGCCCAACCCTATGTCGGCCAAGCCTTGGGCCACTTTCAGGGCGCGGGCACGCACGGCGCTATAGGTTGTTTGGGAAATCGGGCCTTCGGTGGTGCGGGTGATGATCTTGCGCCCAGGGTGAAACCGGGCGGCATGGTCGATGATCCGGCTGACCTGCAAGGGCCAGTCTTGCATCAGGTTGTGCATCCTATGTCCTCCCGAACGCGTTGTCTTGATCGCGGACAATAACAGCGCCGGGGCGGAGGAAAAGCATTTTGCGAGCGGCGCTTGCCAAGCTTCCGCTCAGGGGCCGCCCCACATACCAAAGCCCCACACACCAAAGCTGCTCAGACAAAAAGGGGCCCCGACCTATCCGGGGCCCCATCGAGTTTCCAAAAATACTCTGGGGGTCTGGGGGCAAAGCCCCCAGCTTGGTCCTCAGGCGGCCTGTGTTGCCGGGGCAAAGCGCCCGTAAAAGCTGTCGCCCGCGTCCGCCATGTCCCGCAGCAGGTCTGGCGTGGCGAACCTGTCCCCGAAGCGCGCTGTCAGATCCTCGCAGATCTCGACCGCTTGGCCGGCGCCAAGGATGTCCAACCAGGACAATGGCCCGCCGGACCAGGGCATGAAGCCCCATCCCAGGATCGCACCCACATCGCCTTCGCGCACATCCATCAACACGCCATCTTCCAGGGCGCGCACCGCCTCCAGCGTTTGGGCCATGGCCAGACGCATCTTCACATCCTCCAGGGCGATGTCCGTCTCGCCCCCCCAAGTCTCACGCAGACCCTGCCACAGGCCCTGGCGCTTGCCCTTCTCGTCATACTCGTAGAACCCCGCATTGGACTTGCGGCCCAAGCGTCCTTCGTCGAACAGCTTGAAGATCACCTCATCTGCGGTGCCGTCATAGGCATTGCCCAAAGCGGCCTTGGTGGCCTTGGCGATTTTCACACCCAAATCGATCGATGTCTCGTCATTCAACTGAAGCGGGCCCAAAGGCATGCCCAGCTGTTTGGCGGCGTTTTCGATCAAAGCCGGTTCCACCCCTTCTTTGACCATGCGCAGGCCTTCGTTGATGTAAGGGATGATGCAGCGGTTGGCGTAGAAAAAGCGGGCATCGTTGACCACGATGGGGGTCTTGCGGATCTGGCGCACGAAATCCAGCGCCTTTGCCACCGCCACATCGCCGGTCTCAGCGCCCTTGATGATCTCCACCAGCATCATCTTGTGCACCGGGCTGAAGAAATGGATGCCGATAAAGTTCGTGGCATTGCGAGAGGCTTTGGCAAGATCGCTGATCGGCAGGGTCGAGGTGTTGGTGGCAAAGATCGCGTCTTCGCCCAGTTCCGCCTCGGCCATCTGGGTGACCTTGGCTTTCAACTCGGGATCCTCGAACACCGCCTCGACGACCAGATCACACCCTTGCAACGCCGCATAATCAGGCGTTGCCGTGACGCTGCCCAGCACAGCGGCTTTTTTCTCTGGCGTGACCTTCTTGCGCTTCATGCCTTCATCAAGCAGCCCTTCGACAAAGCCTTTGCCTTTGTCGGCGCTGTCCTGATCCCGGTCGATCAGCACCACTTCTATGCCCGCAAGGGCCGAGACATAGGCAATGCCAGCCCCCATCATGCCAGCGCCTAGGATGCCGACTTTCTTGACCGTCTGGTCCGCCACATCCGGGCGCACAGCCCCTTTTTCCAGCGCGCCTTTGTTCAAAAACAGCGACCGGATCATGGCCGATGACGATGGGTTCATTAGAACGGATGTGAACCACCGCGCTTCGATCTTCAACGCGGTGTCAAAGGGCACAAGCGCGCCTTCATAGATGGCGCTCAGCATGGCTTTGGCCGCCGGATAGACCCCTTGGGTCTTGCCGTGGACCATGGCGGACGCGCCGACAAAGGTCATAAAGCCTGCAGGATGGTACGGCGCGCCCCCGGGCATTTTGTAGCCCTTTGCATCCCAGGGTTTGACAATGTCTGCGTTGGTTGCGGACAAAACCCAGTCCTTGGCCCGGGCCAGCAGATCGTTCGGCGCCACCACCTCGTCGATCAAACCGGCGGCTTTGGCTTTCGCAGGCTCCAACATCTTGCCTTCCAACAGCACGGGCGAGGCGGCCATGGCACCCACCATCCGCACAAAGCGGGTGGTCCCGCCGCCGCCTGGAAACAGCCCAACCAGGATCTCGGGCAGACCGATCTTCGCCTTGGGCGTGTCGGCCATAAAGCGACGGTGGCAGGCCAGCGCGACCTCGGTGCCGATGCCAGCGCAGGTGCCGGGCGAGGCAAAGGCCACGGGCTTTCCGCCTTTGTTGGTTTTGGGGTCCATGTCCCCCCGCTCCAGATTGCGCAGGATGTGGTGGCCCGACATGGTGAAATCGAACAGCGCTTGGGCCGGGGCGTCGCCTGCCTCTTGCCGAATGGCCGCAAGCACGTTGAGATCCATGCCGCCGGCGAAGTCCTTCTTGGCCGAAGTCACGATGATGCCCTTCACGGCCTCGTCGGCCTGGGCCTTGCGGATCAGCGCATCAAACTCGCCAAACCCATCGCGGGTCATCACATTCATCGAGGTGCCTGGCTGGTCCCAGGTGATCGTCGCCACGCCATCGGCGTCCAGCGCATAGGTAAAGTTGGTCATGGGTGCGGTGTCCTTGTCTGAATGTCAGCCGCCATAGGGGCCGAGTGGGTGGGGGTGAGGGCCATCCGCTTCGGTGGCATCTTGTCGGATGCTCGCCTCGATCGCGGGACGGTCCACATATTCGTTGTGAGAGATGTGGCTGGCGATTTTGAACTGTGTCTGGGTTGGCCGCAGCACATAGGTCGTGAACAGCCGGTTGATCACCTGGTCTTCGGCATCGAGGTAGTCCCAGGCAAAGCTTGCAATCGCCACGCCCGGGTCGAACCGGATCTGATCGACGACCGAGAAGGTCATGCTGGCCAAACCCTTTTGCAAATACAGCTCACGCACGGTGTTGGAGTAGCGTTGAAGCTGGCTGATCTTGTCGAAGCGCAGCGTATCTTTCGAGCGGATCATGATCACCGGCAGCTCATAGCGCTGGTGATGGGCCTCCAACCGGCCCGTCACAAACGCGTCGCAGACGCTTTGACCAAACTGCTCCAACGTCTCCATCAGGGGTCAGACCCGCTCGATGATGGTGGCCGCTCCCATGCCGGAGGCCACGCAGAGGGTCGCAAGGGCTGTGCCTTTTCCAGAGCGCTCCAACTCGTCGAGCGCCGTGCCGATGATCATCGCCCCGGTTGCCCCCAAGGGATGGCCCATAGCAATCGCGCCGCCGTTTACGTTGACCTTGGAATGGTCCACGTCGAAGGCTTGCATGAAGCGCAGCACAACGGACGCAAACGCCTCATTCACCTCAAAAAGATCGATGTCCCGGATGCTCATGCCCGTGTCGGCCAGGATCTTTTCGGTCACAGGCACGGG
>JBCBNR010000060.1:0-11130 GCA_039821665.1 Pseudomonadota bacterium | reverse complement strand
ATCCGCTCTCGCTGCAAGCGCAGCATCATCACCACATCGGCGCCTTGCAGCCCCTCGACCATGTTGTCGGTGACCTCAACGCCCAATTGGTCGATGCCCGTGGGCAACAGTGTTTTCGGCGCGATCAGGCGCACCCGATTCTCCATCGTGCCCAAAAGCAGCATGTTCGAGCGCGCAACCCGGCTGTGGGCGATGTCGCCGCAAATCGCCACGGTCAGACGGTGCAAACGCCCCTTGCGGCGGCGGATGGTCAGCGCGTCCAAAAGCGCTTGGGTCGGGTGTTCGTGCCGCCCATCGCCTGCGTTCAAAACCGCGCATTCAACCTTGGAGGCAAGCAGGTTCACCGCACCCGAGTTTGGATGGCGAACCACCAGAAGATCGGGGCGCATGGCGTTCAGGGTCAGCGCCGTGTCGATCAGCGTCTCGCCCTTTTTGATCGAGCTTGCGGCCATGGCCATCGACATCACATCCGCACCCAGCCGTTTGCCCGCCAGCTCGAAACTGGCTTGCGTGCGCGTCGAGTTCTCGAAGAACATGTTGACCTGGGTCAGCCCGGTCAGCACTTCAAGATGTTTGTTGGTGCGCCGGTTCTGGTCCACATAAGCCTCGGCCAGGTCCAGAATTGCGGTGATGTCGGCTCGGCTGAGCCCCTCGATCCCCAGCAAGTGGTTGTGGGAAAACGCCACGCGCTGCCTCTGACTTGTGCGGGGACGCTTATAGCAGCGCGGCGCGCCCTGTCCAGAAGCCAGCGCGCGTCTATGCAGATGGACAGGATGTGGAATTTTCGGCCCTGGCCACGACCAAGGGGTTTTGGTTGGCCTTGGGCTGTGGTCAAACCAAGTTACGGATGAACCAAAGGAAACAGCGCAAGTGCAAGACGCATTGGCAGATTTGGCGTGGCTGGTGGAGATGGGTGCTGACGAGGTGTTGGAGGATGCCCCCATCAATCGCTTCGAAGAGGCTGCTGAGACACCGCCTGCGCCAGTGCGTGGACCAAGCCCTGCGCCCAATGCAAACCCCGCGCCCGTTGCCGCCCTTGATGCCGCACCTGCCAGCACGCAACTGGCCCAAGCGGCCCCGGACTTGGACGCCTTGCGCAGCGCAATGGCCGCGTTCGAGGGGTGTGCGTTAAAGCATGGTGCCCGCAACCTGGTGTTCTCAGACGGGCAAGCCGCCGCACGGGTGATGATCGTGGGCGAAGCGCCCGGACGCGAGGAAGATCGCATCGGCAAACCCTTTGTGGGCCGCTCGGGGCAGCTATTGGACGCGATGTTCGCGGCCATCGGGTTGTCCCGGGGGGCCGAAGATCCGACCCAAGCCCTCTACATCACCAACACATTGCCCTGGCGCCCCCCACAAAACCGCGACCCGTCGAGCGATGAGATCGCGCTGATGAAACCGTTTTTGCTGCGCCACATCGCGCTGGCCGACCCCCAAGTGCTGGTGCTGATGGGCAATCCCGCCAGCAAGACCCTGTTGGAGACCACAACCGGCATCACCCGCCTGCGTGGCACCTGGGCGGAGGTGATGGGCCGCCCTGCGCTGCCCATGTTCCACCCCGCGGCCCTTTTGCGCGACCCCAGCAAAAAGGCGCTCGCCTGGGCCGATCTTTTGTCGCTCAAGGCCAAATTGGAGACGCTATGAGCCGTATCGACGAGACCCGCGACTTTATCCCCGTGCGCATTGCGGTCCTGACCGTGTCGGACACCCGCACCGCGGGCGAGGACCGATCCGGTGATACGTTGGTGGCCCGGTTGGAGGACGCAGGCCACACCCTTGCGGACCGCGCAATCGTGCGCGACGAGCGGGGCGAGATTGCCGCGCGCTTGCGCGACTGGTGCAACTCGGACCAGGTGGACGTGGTACTCAGCACCGGGGGCACGGGCCTCACGGGCCGCGATGTCACGGTCGAGGCGCACCGGGATGTTTATGAAAAAGAAATCGAAGCCTTCGGAACCGTCTTTACCCATATCTCGCTGGCCAAGATCGGCACCTCCGCCGTGCAAAGCCGGGCCTGCGGCGGCGTGGCCAACGGCACCTACCTGTTTGCCCTGCCCGGCTCGCCCTCGGCCTGCCGGGATGCCTGGGACGAAATTCTGGTCAAGCAACTCGACTATCGGCACAGGCCCTGCAATTTCGTCGAGATCTTGCCCCGCCTGGACGAGCACCAGCGCCGCAAATGACCGGGTTTGTCGATCTGGGGGGTGGTGCGCCCGGCGATGTCCCACCCGGAGCGTTGATCTTTGTCACGGATACGGATCAGCGCATCCTGCTGCAATTGCGCGATGACTGGGACCATGTGAACTGGCCCGGCCATTGGGGCCTGTTCGGCGGTGGGGCGGAACCTGAGGACCAGGATCTGACCCACACCGCCCAGCGAGAGTTCTACGAGGAGGTGGGCCTACACCTGGAGCTTTCGCGTTTTGTGCCCATGGCGCGCCTGACCGCCACATCCGAGCGGCGCACGGCGCTGTTTGTCTATCGCCTCCAAGGATCGCTGAGCCCTGCGGACATCACCCTCGGCGAAGGGGCCGGCTTTGGCTTTTTCAACGCAGCCCAGGCCGCCAATCTGCCCCTAGTGCCAAGCTCGGCGCAGGTTGTGGCCCATTGGCGTCAACAATTCGTGTGATTGATGTTGAAATTGGCGACGGAACGCCAGTTTTCTTACGTACTATCAAGAGACGTCACCTAAGGAAGCGCGTGATGAGAGTGCTGGCGCGAGCCTTTACCGCTGTTTTTCTACTTTGCGTGACCCTGGGCCTGCTGGGGCTCGCGGCCATAACGCTCAGCGAGGCGCGCCAGGAACAGGCGGCGCGAGAGGGGCGTCAACGCCCGGCAAGCGAGCGGGAATATGCGGTGAATGTGCGCACGCTCGACGCCCAGACCATCGCCCCCAAAATCACCGCCTTTGGCGAGGTGGAAAGTGCGCGCACCCTGGAATTGCGCGCAGCGGTCCCCGGGCGCGTGGTGGCGTTGGCCGAGAATTTTCGCGATGGCAGCCAGGTCAGCGCAGGCTCGCTGTTGTTCCAAACAGACCCGGCGGATGCGCTGAGCGCCCAGGCTTTGGCGCAATCCGATCTGGCCGAGGCGCGGGCCGAACTGGCGGAGGCGACCCAAGCGCTTGGCCTTGCCGAGGAGGATCTGCGCGCGGCCGAAAACCAAGAAACATTGCGCCGCCAGGCCCTGCAGCGCCAACGGGATTTGCTGGACCGTGGCGCTGGCACGGTGGCCGCGGTGGAAACAGCCGAGATTTCGCTGGCAGGGGCCGAACAAACCTCCGTTGGGCGGGCGCAAGCCCTTGCCAACGCGCAGTCGCGCATCGAGCGGGCCGAGATCACGCTTGCACGACGTCAAATCTCGCTGGCCGAGGCGGACCGCACGGTGGAGGATACCAAGGTCTTTGCCCCCTTTGACGGGGTTCTATCTGAGGTCGCGGTGGTCGCGGGCGGCTTGGTCAACACCAATGAAAAACTGGCCGATGTGATCGATCCCAATGCGTTGGAGGTGGCGTTTCGCTTGTCCAACGCCCAGTTTGCGCAGCTGATCGACGAGAATGGCCGCTTGCGTCAGGTGCCCGTGCGCGCAGCCCTGTCTTTGGACGATCTGACGGTGCAGGTGACCGGCGTGGTGGTGCGCGCCAGTGCTGCGGTGGAGGCCGGGCAAACCGGGCGGCGGGTGTTCGCAGGCCTGACCGGTGGGGCCGTGGCCGCATTGCGCCCCGGTGATTTCCTCAGCGTTGTGATCGAAGAACCCCCGTTGGAGAATGTGGCCGAGATCCCCGCCACCGCTGTGACCAATGACGGCCGGGTCCTGGTTCTTGCCGCCGAGGATCGCTTGGAGGAGGTGCAAGGCGAGATCCTGCGCCGCCAGGGCGATATGGTCTTGATGTCGGGCCTTCCCTTTGGCCGCGAGATCGTGACCGCCCGCCTGCCCCAGCTTGGCCCCGGCGTCAAAGTGCGCGCGGTGCGGGAAGGTGCCATGCCCGAGGCCCCGCAAACCGTCACCCTGGACGCAGAGCGACGCGCGCGCCTTGTGGCGGCGGTCGAGGGCAACGCGCGCATGCCAGCGGAGGCCAAGGAACGCGTGCTCGCTCGCCTGTCCGAGGACGAGGTGCCCTTGGCCATGGTCGAGCGGTTGGAAAGCCGGATGCGCCCCGCAGCGCAGGCAAGCAGCCCGACGTCTGCCTCTCCGGCTCAAGCGGCCGCGGCCCCGGACACCATCGCGCTCGATGACGGGCGCAAAGCGCGCTTGATCGCCTTTGTAGAGGGCAACACCAGGATGCCGGACGAGGCCAAGACCCGGATCCTTGCCCAACTGAACACGGGCACTGCGCCCAAAGACCTGGTCGAGCGGCTGGAAAGCCGCATGGGAGGCTAGAGCATGGCACTGATGCCCAAAGGCGTGACCGGCGTGCTAAGCTATTTCACCCGCCACCCCACAGCGGCGAACCTGCTGCTTGTGATCATGATCGCCCTGGGTTTGGCCGCGACCACGCAACTGCGCTCGCAGTTCTTTCCCGATGTGGTGATCCAAGAGGTCACGGTCAGCGTCAACTGGGACGGGGCAGGCCCCGAAGATATCGACAGTGGCGTGGTCGCCGTGTTGGAGCCCGTGCTGATCGGGGTCGAGGGGGTTACGTCCACCTCGTCCTCGTCGCGCGAGGGCACCGCGCGGATTGAGCTGGAGTTTGAGCCAGGTTGGGACATGAGCCGCGCCGCCGATGATGTGGACAGCGCCATTCAAACGGTCACCAACCTGCCCGAGGGCGTGGACGACCCCACCGTGCGCCGGGGCGCCTGGCGCGACCGGGTGACGGATGTGGTGATCCACGGCCCCGTCAGCGTCGAGCAATTGGGCGCCTTCGCCGATGAGTTTACCGCGCGCCTGTTTCGCGAAGGGGTCACCCGCACGTCGATCCGGGGCATCGCATCGCCCGAGATCCTGGTGGAGGTGCCCGAGGCCAACCTGATCCAACACGACATCAGCTTGCGCGACGTGGCCAGCGTCATCGGCGCCGAGGCCGAGACAGCGCCCGCAGGCGATATGGCCAGCGGCGCCAGCCGCGTGCGCACGGGGGTTGAGAAGCGCACCGCCGAAGAGATCGCCAAGATCGTCATCCGCTCCAACGAAGACGGCTCAAAGTTGATGGTGGGCGATGTGGCCACGATCACCGAAGAAGGCTCTGCCAGCGGACGGACCTATTACAAGGGCGACAACCCAGCGATTTCGATCCGGGTGGACCGGGCCGATCAGGGCGACGCCATCTCGATGCAAACCAGCGTAGAGGAGGTGGCCGCCGCGTTGGAGGCAGAGCTGCCAGCAGGTGTGAAGATCGAGCTGATCCGCACCCGGGCCGAGGCAATCACCGGACGCCTGAACATCCTTTATGAAAACGGCCTGATCGGTCTGGGCCTGGTGCTGATCCTGCTGTTCCTGTTTCTGTCCGCGCGCACCGCCTTTTGGGTGGCCGCAGGCATTCCGGCGGCGATGTTTGCAGCGCTGGCGCTGATGTACATCTCGGGGCTGACCATCAACATGATCTCGCTTTTTGCGCTGATCATCTGTTTGGGCATCGTGGTGGATGATGCCATCGTCGTGGGCGAACATGCGGATTTTCGCGCCCGCCGCCTGGGCGAAGACCCTGTCGTTGCCTCTGAGCGCGCGGCCAAGCGCATGGCACTGCCGGTGTTCTCAGCCACAATCACCACCGTCATCGCATTCTTTGGCCTGACCGCCATCGGAGGGCGGTTTGGCACGCTGATTGTGGACATTCCCTTTACGGTCATCGTGGTGCTGATCGCCAGTTTGGTGGAATGCTTTTTGATTCTGCCCAACCACATGTCCCATGCCCTCAAAGCCCAAAAGAAAGAGGCGTGGTACGACTGGCCCTCGCGCCAGTTCAACCGAGGGTTTCGGACGTTTCGCGACCATGTGTTTCGCCCCATGATGGTCTGGGTGATCCGCCTGCGCTATCCGGTTCTTGCCAGTGTCGTGGTGATCCTGGCCCTGACCCTGTCGATGTTCTTGCGCGGCGACGTGACCTGGCGGTTCTTCAACGCCCCTGAGCGGGGCTCGATCTCGGGCAATTTCGCCATGCTGCCGGGGGCCTCTCGCGATGACACGCTGGAGATGATGCGCGAGTTGCAGCGCGCGACCGAGGCTGTCGCGGCACGGTTCGAAGCCGAGCATGGCACCAACCCCGTGACCTTTGCCCTGGGCGAAGTGGGGGGGACAACCGGGCGCGGCCTGGCAGGGTCTGACACCAAAGAGCCCGAGCAACTGGGCTCTATCGCGATTGAACTGATCGACGCGGATTTGCGCCCCTATTCATCGTTCACCTTCCTGGGCGCGCTTCAGGACGAGGTGCGCCGGCATCCCTTGTTGGAGACCCTGAGCTTTCGCGGTTGGCGTTCAGGCCCCGGGGGCGACAGCCTGAACGTGAAGTTCTACGGCGCGGATGCCACCACCCTCAAGGCCGCCTCTGAGGCCCTCAAACAGGCGGTCAGCCGCTTTCCCGAGGTCTCGGCGGTCGAAGACAACCTATCCTATGACAAGACAGAGCTGGTCGTCGATCTGACGCCAGCCGGGCAATCCTTGGGCTTTACCATCGACGAGGTGGGCCGTCAGTTGCGCGAGCGGTTGAGCGGGATCGAGGCGGCGGAATTTCCCGTGGGCACGCGCGCAGGCACCATCACCGTGGGCCTGCCTGAGGCCGAGTTGACGGCTGATTTTCTGTCGCGCACCCGCCTGCGCTCGCCCCAAGGGGCCTGGACGCCATTGTCCGAGATTGTCACCGTCTCCTCGTCGTTGGGTTTTTCCACCGTGCTGCGCGAAAACGGGCTGCGGGTGGTGACGGTCACTGGCGACATCTCGGAGGATGATCCGGTGCGCGCCGAGGAGATCACCCGCGCCTTGGGCGAGGAGATCTTGCCTCAAGTGGCGGGCGAAACCGGCGTTCTTTATGTCCAAGGGGGCCTGGCCGAGCAGGAGCGGGATTTCCTCAACGATGCGATGATCGGCCTGATCCTGTGTCTGATGGGCATCTACCTCACGCTCGCTTGGATCTTCTCCAGCTGGGCGCGGCCCATGGTGGTGATGCTGATCATCCCCTTCGGCTTGGTGGGCACAATTTTTGGCCATTATCAATGGGACGTGCCCCTGTCGATGTTCACAGTGGTGGGGCTGATCGGCATGACCGGCATCATCATCAATGACAGCATCGTATTGGTCACCACCATTGACGAATATGCCGAGGAACGCGGACTGATGCCCGCCATCGCGGATGCCGCTGCCGACCGGTTGCGGCCTGTGCTGCTGACCACGCTCACCACCGTTTTGGGCCTTGCGCCCCTGCTCTATGAGACGTCCCAGCAGGCGCAGTTCCTCAAGCCCACGGTGATCACGTTGGCCTATGGCCTGGGCTTTGGGATGGTGCTGGTCCTGCTGATCGTGCCCGCCCTGGTGGCCAGCCAGCAGGACATCGCGCGCTTGCGCCAGACCTTGCAGCGCGCCTTGCGGGGGCAGCGGTTCGGGGCCGGGGCACGGGCCTTTGTCTGGCTTAGCTTGCTGGGCGGTTTGGGCTGGGGGGCGGCCACCTTGGGCGCCTATGCTCTGACCGGGGCCGCCTGGGCGCCCTTGGGCGCTGTCCTGCCCGAGGCTGCGGGGCCCGGGCTTTTGTTCCTGGTTATGGTCGCGGGTGTCGGCCTGTGGCAGGTGCTGCTTGGTGTGCTGGCCTTCGCTCTGCCCAAGCGCCGGGCAAGCGTTTAGCGGCTGGTGCACCGCCATCTGTGCGGCGCGGCGTGCAGCACTGCACCCGCACCTGCGCTGCCCGCATAACCCGACGCAACGCCTGCGGGTCAGTCGCAGCCCTGAAAATCGATGGCGCGGCCTGCGCTGATCAGGGTAAAGCGCATCCGCTCCCGCGCGAGTGTTGCTGTGCCTTCGCCGAAATACTCCATCTGCGCGGTCAGTCGCACCCCTTTTTCGCCCACGCGCGCGACATCCGGATCAGCGACCCAGATCAGGTCCGAGCCCGCCTCGATCACACCATGGGGCAAACCCTCGGTGCTGTCGGGCCAGCCCATCTGCGCCTCGATCAGCATACCGCTGTCGGACGCACGGATTGCACAGGTCGCAGCGCTTAGCCCATGGACCACGTGACTTTGGGGCAGCGCACCCAGGGCCTGTTGGATCGGATCTGCGTCCGCCTTGCCTGCGGGGTCGAGCGTCATTTGACCGCTGGCCTGGGCTGGGATGCAGATATCCGCACACACGCCATACTCCATCTGAAAGCTCAGCTGTACGGGCGCGCTTGGGTCGATCGGCGTTACGCGCACCGGAAACACGACCTGACTGAGATATCCCAACGAGCGCATCCCATAGTCCACGAACACCTGGGGCGTCGGGAACCCCACTTGCGCCTGGGCCAAATTGGTGGAGCCTTCGAACCGGATCTGCGGTGGGATCCCACCGGCGCCGGGCACCCGCCAATAGGTCTTCCATCCCGGTGCGAGATCAATCTGAAGCCCCGCCAAATGTGCACCCTCTTCGCGCCAACCATGCAGCAACGTCACCTCCGAGGGCATCTCGGCGCGAAGCGCATCGCTGCCCTGCGCCCAGACGGGTGCGCCCAGACCGCCAAGGCCTGCCGCCAAAATGGCCTGCAAAACAGATGTCAGCGTCAAACCCTTCACGGGCAGGCTCCTTTTCAAATCAGGCTCTGGGTATATGGGTCTTGTCCCTCTGCGTCATCCCACGGAGCATCACAAAGGGGCGAGACTGCGACACATTAGGCCACCGGGCGCGCCTATGTGAAGGGACCCTCTCCCTTGAAATGAGGGCAGGCCCGCTCCATCCTGAGGCCTATGGATGGAACCGTAAACTTCCTGGACGGCCAACTTCTGGTGGCCATGCCCGGCATGGGCGACCCGCGCTTTGAGAAGGCGGTGATCTTCATGTGCGCCCATTCCTCGGACGGGGCGATGGGCCTGATGATCAACAAGCCCGCGCCCGATCTGCGCTTTTCCGATTTGCTGGCTCAGCTTGATATCTCGAAAAGCGCCGAGACGCCCGAGCGCGAGATTTATTTCGGTGGCCCGGTGGAGCATGGGCGCGGGTTCGTGCTGCACAGCCGGGACTATGCGCTGGAAGGCTCCACCATGTTGGTGGATGACCAATACGGCATGACCGCCACCGTCGAGATTTTGCGCGACATGTCCCGTGGGGCAGGGCCAGATCAAAGCTTGATGACCTTAGGCTACGCAGGTTGGGCCCCGGGCCAGTTGGAGGATGAGATTCAGCGCAATGGCTGGCTGACCTGCGAGGCACCCCAAAGCTTGGTGTTCGATATCAAAGCCCCCCGCAAATGGGAGGCCGCCTTGGCCAGCGCTGGCATAGACCCGCGCTTGCTGTCCTCCGAAGGAGGGCGCGCCTAGTTAGGGCTTTGGCATCCGATCCAACAGCACAGCGCGCGATTGCGACGCGAACTCGCGCCGGACAACAACAGCGATGGTAAAAAGCGTGGCTGCCAGAAAGGCCCAAGCGCCCACCAACCAGGCCAGTGCAGCCAGCGCAAAATAGACCCCGCGCAACCCGCGCGTGAAACTGCGATCGGCCAGATAGTTCAGCTCGGCCGCGCGCGCACCCACCACCTTAGCCCTGGGATCCGTGGGGTCGTTGGGGGTGGACGCCATGACCACCGCGCAATAACCGAACACGCGGATTGACCAGACGAATTTCAAAAAGGCCGAGACCAACAGGACCAGGACAAAGATGATCTTCAACTCCCACACCACAGCGGGGTCCGCTGGCATGGCGCTCAGATCGCGGGCCACCTGTTGAACCTGCTCCACCTGGCCCAAAAGTGCGACCCCACCGCCGATGGCAATCAAGGTGGCCGACGCAAAGAAGCTGGCGCCCTGGCGCAAACTGGCCAGCAATTGGGCGTCAAAGATGCGGTTCTCGCGATCGGCCATCGCCTCCATCCAGCGATGACGGTAGCCTTTCATCAAACGATGCGTTGACGGGTGGGACCGGCGCGGATGCTCGATGGACCACCCCAAGGCCACCGTGCCCAGCACGAACACCGCCAGGGCAACACCGTCGAGCCGGGTGAAAAGCTGGGGCAAATCCAAAGCAAGTTGATCCATAAAGACGCCTTACCCGCGAAGGAAGGCTTCCCAAAGGGCTAAATTGGTAATATGATTTTACCAATATAAGGAGATCGCCATGGAAATGCCCATTCCCAACGCTTCAATTTTGACGCGCAAGGCCGATATCGTTGCCAAGCTGCACGCGATCCTGCCGGCCGAGGCTGTGATTTCCGACCCCTTCGAGACCCGCGCCTATGAATGCGATGGGCTGACCGCCTATCGCTGCCCGCCCTTGGCCGCTGTTTTGCCCGCGAACACCCAAGAGGTGGCAGCGGTCCTAAAGCTGTGCCACCGGGAGGGCGTGCCCGTGGTGCCGCGCGGGGCGGGCACTTCGCTTGCAGGCGGGGCCTTGCCGACCGCGGACAGCATCATCTTGGGCGTGGCCAAAATGGCGGAGGTGCTGGAAACCGACTACGCCAACCGCACCATTCGGGTGCAAACCGGCCGCACCAATCTCAGCGTCACCGGCGCGGTGGAGACGGAGGGCTTTTTCTATGCCCCCGATCCCTCCTCGCAACTGGCCTGCGCGATTGCGGGCAACATTGCGATGAATTCTGGCGGCGCCCATTGCCTGAAATATGGTGTGACCACCAACAATCTGCTGGGCGTGACCCTTGTGACCATGCAAGGCGAGATCGTGGAGCTGGGGGGCGCGCACCTGGACGCGGCGGGCTATGACCTGCTCGGGGTGCTCTGCGGCTCCGAGGGGCAACTGGGCGTGGTGACCGAGGCGACTTTGCGCATCCTGCGCAAGCCCGAGGGCGCGCGCCCGATCCTGATGGGCTTTGACAGCAACGAGGTGGCGGGCGCATGCGTGTCCGACATCATCAAGGCAGGCGTTCTGCCCGTCGCTATCGAGTTTATGGACGCCCCGTGCATCCGGGCGTGCGAGAATTTCGCCAAAGCAGGCTATCCGCAGGTCGAGGCGCTGTTGATCGTCGAGGTCGAAGGATCAGAAGCTGAGATTGCCGAGCAATTG
>JBCBNR010000059.1:0-11293 GCA_039821665.1 Pseudomonadota bacterium | reverse complement strand
CGCTGGCACGGCGGCCGCAAGCGGCCTTGATTCCGTGCCGTGCGCTTTGCGGAAAGGGCAGCTCCGTCCCGCATCTTACCCGTTCGAGCGCTCTGTCGCGAACGTTAGATGTACGGATAGGGAAGGGCGATTGCCCGTTTATCGCGTTACCCATGCGACACGCGTTCTTGACCAAATCGGCTGAGGGTAGGGTGGTCTTGACAGACCCTAACGGGCGGGTTTTCGCGCGCGGGGCCTGCTGTATCGCCTGGGGCCGTAAGCGCCCACTGACCCGTGCCTCCGGCGGGAGTAGTTTGGGAAACTCGATGTCATTGGCGTCTTAGTGACATCGGCAGCTCGGTGGGGCTGGTGTTGCCGCTGTCGGGGTGAAACTGTGGCGTGCCCGTGTACTCGAAGCGGGCCACATGGGCCACGAGCACCTTCAGCGCGCAGGCCATATCGGTGCGGGCCACTGCGGCGCCGAGGCAATGGTGCGCGCCACCGCCAAAGCCGAAATGGGATTTGCGCAGGGCGGTGACATCAAAGCCCGAACTGGGCCCCAAGGCGGGGTCGGTGGCGGAGGCATGCACCCAGAGGTGCAAAAGCGTGCCCTTGGGGATCATCAGGTCCTGGAAGGTGATGTCTTCGGTGGCCTCGCGGCTGCTCCAAGTGGTGGTGGGGCGTGTTCGAATAACCTCCTCGATCGCCTGGGGGATCAGGGCAGGGTCGCGGCGCAGGGCGTCCCACTGATCCGGGTGGTCGGCAAAGAGGCAGGCCGCAAAGCCGAGCTGCGCGCGGGTTGTGTCCACACCGCCGAAAATCGCAATGACGATCAGGTCCTTGAGCGCCTGGCGGTCCAGGTCCGTGTCCTGTGCTGCTGCAAGCATGCCGGCGACAAGGCCGGTGCGGTCCTGCCCGTCCTCGGCCCGGTCGATCAGGTGATCGGCCAGGGCCATCAGCCGATCGGTGGCCCCGTTGAACACATCAAGATGCCGGTGGTTGTCGAGCCCCATGGCCAGCCCAAGGCGAGAGGCGTCATGGGCAAGCGCACTTGCCTGCATCTCTGGCAAACCCAAAAGAGTTGTGATGGCGCGCCCTGCGAAGGGTTCGGTGAAGTCGGTGATGAACTCACACGGGCTTGGCAGCGCGTCCAGCAAGACCTGTGCATGGGCGGTGAAAGCCGGGCGCAGGCTGTTGATACGCTCGTGCGTCAGGGCCTTGAGGGCAACGTTGCGCAAGGCGCGGTGGGATGCCCCCTCTTGGCTGATGATGGAGCGCTGCCAGAAGGCCGCGAACGATCCGGTGATCCCGGTTTTCTGGGGCCAGGCATGGCTGCCTTGGCGCAACCTTCGGTCGCGCAGCAACAGGCCCACCTCGCGGTGGCGCAAGATCGCAAGGCCCAGGGGCGTGCGGGCAGCAAAATGAGCGGCGCGGGCGGCCTGCATATCCGCCCCCCGGGTGGAAAAACCGGGGGCGGTGATGTCCAAGAAGGGCAGGTCGCCCGTCACCCTAGCAATCCAGGGTGTGATCCCGCTCCCACTCCGTCAGGTGGCGGGTGAAATCGGTCCATTCTCGCAAGCGAAGATTGACGTAGGCCTGCGCAAACTCGGCCCCCATCGCCTGGGCCAAGTCCGAGCCGTCGAAGGCACGGATCGCGTCGAGCATGTTGAGTGGCAAGGCCTTCACCTCGCCGGCCTTCTCGGCCTCGGAATACATATCGATGTCGAGCCGTGGGCCGGGATCGCGTGTCTTTTCGACACCATCCAGCCCAGCGGCCAGCAAACCTGCCATCAGAAGATACGGGTTCGCAGCCCCATCGGCGAGGCGAAACTCGATCCGGCCCCCGTCGGGAATGCGGATCATATGGGTGCGGTTGTTGCCCCCATAGGTCACGGTCGATGGCGACCAGGTGGCCCCCGATTGGGTGACCGGCGCGTTGATCCGCTTGTAACTGTTCACCGTGGGATTGGTGAGCGCGCATAAGCTTTGGGCGTGTTCCATCAACCCGCCGATGAAATTGTAACACAGAGGCGAGAGGCCCATTTCGTCCTCGCCCGCAAACAGACAGGTCTTGCCATCGCCGGACCAAAGCGAGGTGTGCACATGGCAGCCATTGCCGGTAAGATGGCCAAAGGGTTTGGGCATGAACGTGGCGCGCAAGCCATGCTTGGCGGCTATTTCTTTGACCATGAATTTGAAAAAGGCGAGGCGGTCTGCCGTGATCAATGCGGGGGTATAATCCCAATTGATCTCGAACTGGCCGTTCGCGTCTTCGTGGTCGTTTTGATAGGGACCCCAGCCCATGCCCTCCATGGTCTCGCAGATCTCGGCGATCACATCGACCCGGCGCATCAACGCGGATTGGTCGTAGCAGGGCTTTTCCTGGATGTCGCGCGGGTCCGAGATGTCGGTGCCATCGGCATTAATCAGATGAAATTCGGGCTCCACACCTGTCATCAGGGTCATGTCTTTGGCGGATGCTTGGTCCAACAGGCGTTTGAGGACATTTCTCGGGGCCTGCTCCACCGGTTTGCCATCCATCCAAGGGTCCCCTGCGACCCAAGCAATCTCGGGCTTCCAGGGCAGTTGGATCACGCTGTCGGGGTCGGGCATCACGAACATGTCCGGATGGGCCGGTGTCATGTCCAGCCAGGCGGCAAACCCCGCAAAGCCTGCGCCGGAGGCTTGCATGTCAGCCGCAGCTGACGCGGGAACCAGCTTGGCGCGCTGGTGACCAAAGAGGTCCGTGAAATTGAAAAGGAAGAATTTGACGCCCCGCTCTTGTGCGAAGCTTTTGAGGTCTTGGGTCACGTAAATCCTCGTTGGTCGCGCAGGGACATCGCCCCCCTGAAGAAGGTGGGCCGCCCGGAGGCGGCCCGTCCTGTTACTTTTTGTCAGCCTTCTTGTAGGCGTCAAGCTCGTGTCGTGCCCCCATGACCAAAGCGGCAACACACAGCGCAATTGCGATGATCAGCCAGATCATCTCGCCCGAACCTGCGCCTGTATAATAGGCACCTTCGAACCCATCGAAGCTTTCGAGTGGACTTCCCATTGGTGTTCTCCTTCTTACTCAGCCGGTGTGTTGGATTGGGTGATGCCTTCGGGATAGGCGATGCTGGGCACTTTGGTGGGATCAAGACCTGCAATCTCGGCCCCCTCACCGACGCGCAGCAGACCCATCATTTTCAGGATCAGCGACAGCACGTAGCCGGGCACAAAGCCGAGCGCGAACATCACGATCGCTCCCACAGCCTGACCGACAATGGAGATGTAGGCCATCTCTTGGCCCTCGGCGATTTGCAGCGCTGGGTACCCGGAGGCAAAGATGCCCACGGCCAGAACGCCCCAAAGGCCCAGGGTGCCATGGACGGTCACAGCGCCCACCGCGTCGTCGATGCCCATCTTCTCCAGGAAATCCGCCGAGGGTTTCATGATGGCAGCGCCGACGAAGCCGACGGCAAAGGCGGTCGGCGGCCACCACAAATCCAGCCCGGCTGCGCACGAGATGATGCCGCCAAGTGCGCCTGACATCATCCAGAACGGATCGCGTGTGAACATCCACGCGCCGATGATACCGCCTGCAAACCCCATAAGGATGTTGAAGGTCATGGCAGATAGGGTCATCGGTGTGCCGTAAATGGTGGCCCATTGATCGCCATACCAGGACCAGGCCTCGCCGGGCAGAATCACACAGCCCATCAAGAAGCCCCAAAAGCCCACGATGATCAGCATCAACCCGGTCAGCGTGAAGGGCAGGTTGTGGCCCGAGATGGCATTGGCCGAGCCGTCAGCGTTGAATTTGCCGATCCGAGGTCCAAGGTTGATCAGCACGCCAAGCGCGAAGAAGCCCGCCACCATGTGAACGACACCTGCGGCCCCGAAATCATGATAGCCAAAGCCTGTGACCAACCAGCCATCCACGTGCCAACCCCAGGCGGCGCCTAAGATCCAGCAAACTGCGCCCAGCAAAAGCGCCAGGATGGTGAAGCCGACCACCTGAATACGCTCGATCACAGCGCCGGAGAAGATCGACGCGGTTGTGGCCGCAAACAAGGTAAAGGCGCCGAAGAACACGCCCGTGGCGTTGTCCCCGATATACGGGCCCATCGACTCGGACCAGGGCAAGGCAAAGGCCGCATACTCCGCCCCACTGATCCCCCAGGGACCAGCGGACATGGACAGCCCCGTGGGGAAAGCCCAATAGATCCACCATCCAATGAAGTAGAAGCCGGGAACCATGAATGCAAAGGCGAGAATGTTCTTGATGCCCGAAGCAAGCACGTTTTTCTGCCGTGACGCGCCCATCTCATAGGCCAAGAAGCCCGCATGAATAATGACCATCAGCGGGATGGTCAGATAGTAGTAAAGCTCGGCAAAAATCGTGTTGTTGGCGCCCGCACTTGCGGCCTCCAACTCGGCAACCTTTGCGGCCAACTCGGCCAATTGTTCTTCCATGGTTCTCCCCTCTGTCGAGTGCGTCCGGCTTGGACCGGTTTACTTTTGGTGTGACAAAGAGGGTACAGCAGCGGATTGGTATTGCAATCATCCATTCAGAACGAACCAATTTTAGACCGATTGCCTGTGGCCTTCCTGGGACGCTTTGGGCTTGTGTCCAAGCCCGGCCGCGTGCCTAGCTGGCAAAGACGCCCGCATCTGAGGCAAAGCCTTTGACCTCGATCGGGTTGCCGCTGGGATCGGTGAAGAACATGGTCCATTGTTCGCCCGGCTCGCCCTCGAAGCGCACGGAGGGAGGCAGGATAAAGGGGATCTCTGCGGCCTCCAACCGCGCGGCCAGGGCCTTCCACGTGGTCAGGTCGAGGATAACCCCCAGATGGGGCATAGGGACGGCATGGGCGCCCACCTGGCCGGTGCGCGCACTCTCAAACGGTGTGCCCAGATGCAGCGAGATTTGGTGACCAAAGAAATCGAAATCCACCCATGTGTCCGTGCTGCGCCCCTCGGCACAGCCCAGCACGTCACCATAAAACCGCCGTGCTTTGGTAAGATCCGAGACATGGTAGGCCAAGTGGAACCTGGATTGCATGGTCTGCTCCGAATTGACGCAAGGGCCGCAGTTTGCATTTGACGCGGCTTTGGGCGTAGAGACGCACAACACCACGGATACGTCTATGCAAATCTACCTTCCCATCGCCGAGGTCTCGGTCAACGCCTTTCTGCTGCTTGGACTTGGCGGCATGGTGGGGGTGTTGTCGGGGATGTTTGGCGTGGGCGGTGGGTTCTTGATGACGCCCCTTTTGTTTTTCATCGGCATCCCGCCCGCCGTGGCGGTCGCAACGGAGGCGAACCAAATCGTCGCCTCGTCCTTTTCCGGCGTGCTGGCCCATCTGCGGCGCAAAACCGTCGATTTGAAGATGGGCACGTACCTTCTGATCGGTGGTCTGTTCGGGGCGGCCCTGGGGGTACAGATTTTCAAAGCGCTCAAACAGGTGGGCCAGGTCGAGTTGCTGGTGACCCTGTGTTACGTGGTGTTTTTGGGCATCGTGGGCACGCTGATGTTCATTGAAAGCCTCAATGCGATCCGCCGCGCTCGCAAGCCTGTGCCAGTGTCCCCGCCACCGCCCAAAGAACCTGGCTGGATGCAGAAACTGCCCTTCCAGACCGAGTTCAAGCAAAGCCAGCTGACCATCTCGGCGATCCCGCCTGTGGTGATCGGGGCGCTGGTGGGCATTCTGGCCGCGATCATGGGCGTGGGCGGTGGGTTCATCATGGTACCCGCGATGATCTATATCCTGGGCATGCCCACCAAGGTGGTTGTCGGCACATCGCTGTTCCAGATTATCTTTGTGACCGGGTTCACCACCCTGATGCACGCGACCCAGAACTTCACGGTGGATGCGGTGCTGGCGGTTTTGTTGCTGGTCGGCGGAGTGATCGGTGCGCAGATCGGCACGCGCCTGGGCGTGATGCTGCGCGGAGAGCAGTTGCGCATTCTGCTGGCGATCTTGGTGCTGGGGGTCTGCGGAAAGCTGTTGTTCGACCTGGTTTGGATGCCGTCCGAGCTTTACTCTCTCGGGGAGGGGGGGCATTGATCCGCGCGGTGATGCTCATGCTCGCCCTTGCCGCGCCGGCCACGGCTGAGCAGGTGGTGGGCGCGCTCAGCCAGGATCGCGTCTCGATCACCGCCAATTTCGACGGCTCGGAAATCTCGATCTATGGTGCGGTCAAGCGCGAGGCCCCGGTGCCCCAGGATGCCCCCGCCTTGAACGTGCTGATCACCATCGAAGGCCCGTCGGAGCCTGTCACCGTGCGCCGCAAGGAGCGTCGTTTGGGGATCTGGGTTAACACGGACGCGGTGGTGGTGGACCGTGCGCCCAGCTTCTATTCGATCTCGACCACAGCGCCCTTGGATGACGTGATTTCCGAGACCGAGCGGCTGCGCCACAATATCGGCTTTGACAAGGTGGTGCGTCTGGTGGGCGCGCCCGACAGTGTCAGCAACGCAGAGACCTTCCCCGAGGCTGTGGTGCGCATCCGCCAGAATAACGGTCTTTACACCCAGTTGGACAGCAGCATCGACCTGCGCGAAGAGACGCTGTTTATCACCGCCGTGGCCCTGCCCGCCAATCTGGTGGAGGGTGCTTATCGGGCGCGCATGTTCTTGACCCGCGACCGCGAGGTGGTCAGCACCCATGAGACAGAGATTTTGGTCGCCAAGGCTGGGATGGAGAAGTGGATCTACGACTTGGCCCACAATCAGCCGCTGCTCTACGGGATTCTGTCCATTGCAGTGGCGCTCTTTGCCGGGTGGGCCGCGTCCGAGGCGTTCCGCCTGTTGCGCCGCTAAGGCCTGCGCGCCACGCAATCAATCTCCACCAACGCGTTCACGGCAAGGCCGGTTACTCCAATGCATGTGCGCGCGGGCAGGCAGCCAGAGGGGAAATAGCCGCTGTAGACCGCGTTCATCGCGTGGTAATCCCGCTCGAATTCCTTAAGGTAAATGCGCACCTGAACCAGGTTGGACAGGTCCAAGCCGACCCCGTCCAACACCAGGATCAGGTTGTCCATCACGCGCGCGGTCTGTGCCTCCACCCCCGGGGGCAAGGGGCGTTCGGGATCGTCGGGAAAGGTGGGCATCTGGCCTGTTAGGAACACCCAGCCATCCGCCTCGGTGGCATGGGAGAAGGGCGCCACCGGTTGCGGCGCGCCCTTGACCATATGGTGTAGGATGTCTGTCACGGTGCCTTTTCAGCCCAAACCCAACCCTAGCCCTCGATCGTATAGGGCTGAGAGGTGGTGCCGTTGCGGCGATTGAAGATGACAACGCCCTCGGTGATCACGGGCGTGCTGCACACCGTCAAACCGCGAAGCTGTTCCGGCTCGGTGTACCCGCTGCAAATTTCCTTGCCTTCCCTGGTATAGGTGCCGACGATCGGCTCTCCCTGAAAAGACCCGCCGACGGTGCCGTCCGAATTGATCAAAAAGAGGGTTCCCGCCGCCCCCACAAGCCGCTTGTCGACGATCTGATCGAACGCTGTTGGCTTGTCCATCGTCGGCTCGGGCGTGCAAGCCCCCAAGGCGAAGACGGACAGGGCGGTCAATGGTGCAATGAATTTCATGGCGATACTCCAAAACCAAACAAAGTGAGGGAAGTTAAGCGCAGTTCTTGCGCTTAGGCAAATCCGACCGATCGCTGCGCAAATTTTGCAAAAGACGAAGCACTCGCGTCTGTTCCAACCGATCACGCGACCTAAGCCAGACGGAGCACGCCACTTGGGCAGCAGACGCGAGGACAACAAAAAAGGGTGATTTATGCCGCGCACAGATATGGCCACAGCGCCTACATCGACATCATTCTACAACGCAGTCACCAACGATCTTCAGGGCTATTGGAGCCAAATATCGTGAAAAGATTTATAGCGAAAGCAGTCTCTGTTCTTGGGATACTGGTTGCACTTCCACTAATCGCCCTTTTTCTTGGTTGGTGCTGGTTACACTTCGTTCAAAGTCCGCTCTTTGCGCGCACATACTTTGAAGGTTCGTTGGAATATGACGACGTCATTGAAAGTCGTCGATGGCTCTGGGGTCAACACCCCCGGGGTGGTAGATGGGCTGGCTGCACCTATGCTATTGTCAATATTTCACCAACAACTTCTCCGACAATTCCTGATAATTGGGGAGGGCAGTGGATGGAAACACCCGTCAGCGTTCCGGACGGGTGGTTCGACATCCTTGGGGAATGCACCTATCTTTGGCCGGACGACCTTAACGCTCGTTTGAACCGGGCACATTACAACCCAGGTTCGTACTATTCATCCACCTTTGACACGTTGTTGTTGTATTCGCCTAGTGAAGGGATCGCCGCGCGGATAAGTTTCGGCGATTGACTGTTGGTTGCTGCTCAGGGAAATCGAAGGAGAACATTGGCGCCATAGCAGCGAACGGCAGAGAAGTCCTCACAGCTGGCGTTGGTTAATCTCTTTTGGAACGGCCGCTTTGTGTCATCCGTGTCCACGCATCGTTTTTTCTGGAATGCAACGTCCGTGAGCTTAAAAAATCTGTGCGCTAGTTCTGCCCACCGGATTGGTGGCTTTTGTCCAGATGCTCCTCTATGCGCTTGAGCCGCTCCATCACTTCGTCGCGGTAGGCATCCGTGCGCTCGACCTCCTCGGCCCCGTGGGCATCTTGCATCGAGTTTACGATCAGACCCACCAACAGGTTCACGACCGCAAAGGTGGTCATCAGAATGAACGGCACAAAGAACACCCAGGCCCACCAATACACCTCCATCACCGGGCGCACGATGCCCATGGACCAGCTTTCCAAAGTCATGACTTGGAACAACGAATAGGCCGAGCGCCCGATGGTGCCGAACCATTGGGGGAAGCTGTCGCCGAACATCTTGGTGGCCATCACGGCCCCGATGTAGAACACCAGTGACATCAGCACGAAAACCGAGGCCATGCCGGGCAGGGCGTTCACCAACCCCTCCACCACCCGGCGCAGGGACGGCACCAGCGAGATCACCCGGAACGCCCTGAGGATGCGCAAGGCGCGCAGGGCGCTCAACCCATCAGAGGTCGGGGCAAGACTGACGCCGACAATCAAGAAATCAAAGACGTTCCAGCCATTGCGGAAAAAACGCCAGCCATGGGCGTATAGCTTGATGCCGATTTCGACCACGAAAATCGCAAGGCACAGCTTATCGAGAAACAGCAGTACCGGGCCAATGGCCGCCATGGTGGATTTCGACGTCTCCAACCCCAACAGGATCGCGTTGAACACGATCACGCCCAGGATCGCATTTTGCACCCGAGGGCTCTCGATCCAGGCAGCTGCCTTTTCGCGCGTGGTCATCGCCCGCCTTTCGCTCAACCGTTCTCAGTCGCGCGCAGAGATACGCCATCTTAGGCGGTGATCAAGGGCGCAGGTGGTACCTTGGGGCGGCAAGGCAAAGGATGCCTTAATTCAGGCAGTCTTTGGCTATTGCTGCCATTGTCTTTCGCGCAGTTTCTCCCCGATCATGCAATCCATCCGGCTGGCCTTGCGCAGGCGGACCGGGCGTTCGGGTTGCAGGCCCGAGATTTCCAAGACCAGTTTCTGGCGGATCGAGGCCACAAGCTTGTCCATCCGAAAGATCGGGATGACAAAGGCGCTTTCGCCCGTGATCACGCATTCCTCGTAGTAGATGTCGAGATCGGGGATGGAGTAGAGGCCGCGCGCCTCTTTGACCATGAAGGGCAGTCCGTTGATCTCGATGCCTGCCGCGGCCACCTCGGCGCGGGCTTCAAGCACCGGGCGGCCCCGGTTGTTGGGCCCGTCGCCCGAGATGTCGATGACCTTGCGGGTGCCCTCAAACGCGTTCGTTTCGATCAATTCCTTGGCCCGCAGCATGGCGTGGCTGATGGACGTGCCCCGCAGGTTGCCGATCTTGGCCTCTTGCAAGGTGGCCGCGAAGGCCAGCGCATCCTCGCGCCCCTCGATCAAGGTCCAATCCACCAGCACCTTGGTGCGGAACGGCCCGCCCCATTCCATGAACGTCACCGCCACCCGGCCGAGGGGGCCCATCTCGAAGGCCGACGTCACCGCCGGGTGCTGCAACGCTTTGACATAGCCTTCGCGCTGGATTTCCAGCTCGTCCCAATCCATCGACCGCGAGGTGTCAACGGCCAGCACCAGTTCCAGATCCACTTGCACCGGGGCGGCGGTCGCCGGGAAGGCCGCAACAGCCATTGCGAACAGAAGGGCCTTCATGTCACGCTCCTTCAAACATATGCGGAGCGTACCATGCCTGACCCGTTCTTCCACCCTGTCTCGGGATTTGATTTGCCTCGATTTGCTGGGGTTCCCACCTTTATGCGCTTGCCCCATGTGGATTTGGACAATCCGCGCCTGGGCGAGGTGCAAATGGGGCTGATCGGCGTGCCTTGGGATGCGGGCACAACGAACCGGCCCGGGCCGCGCCACGGCCCGCGGCAGATGCGCGACTATTCCACCATGGTGCGCACGCTGCACCCGGTCACAGGCGTGAACCCTTACGGGATGGTGGCCTGTGCGGATCTGGGTGATGTGGGCCCCAATCCTGCGGATCTGCAGGACAGCATGACCCGGATCACCGCGTTTTACGACCGTGTGATGGAGGCGGGCGTCACACCGATGACCATCGGCGGTGACCATCTCGTCTCGCTGCCGGTATTGCGCAGTTTGGGCCGCGCGGCCCCTTTGGGCATGATCCATTTTGATGCCCATACGGATCTGTTCCACAGCTATTTCGGGGGCTATCTCTACACCCATGGCACACCGTTTCGCCGGGCGATCGAGGAAGGGCTGCTCGATCCTAAACGTGTGATCCAGATCGGCATTCGCGGCACCATGTATGATGGCGAGGACATCGCTTGGGGCCGGGCGCAAGGGGTTACCATCATCCCGGTGGATGAGTTGTTCGCCCGTGGCCTTGACGATGTGATGGCCCAAGCGCGGGAGGTTGTGGGCAGCGACCCATGCTATTGCAGCTTCGACATTGACTTCATCGATCCGGCCTATGCCCCGGGCACCGGCACGCCCGAGATCGGCGGGCCCACCTCGTTCCAAGCCCAGCAGGTGGTGCGGGCCTTGGAGGGGGTCAACTTGGTGGGCGCGGATCTGGTGGAGGTCTCGCCGCCCTTTGATCCGACCGGCAACACCGCCTGGTTGGGCGCGTCCATTCTGTTTGAACTGATGTGCGTTCTGGCCCCGGCCATCGCGGCCCGCGCCTGACGGTAGGCAGTAGGCTGAGGATCCTCGCCCTGCGCTTTTGGGGCGGGGTCAGGATGCCTCCGGCGGGAGTATTTGGGGAAACTCGATGAGAGGCGCGCGC
>JBCBNR010000058.1:0-11311 GCA_039821665.1 Pseudomonadota bacterium | reverse complement strand
CCTGTGGCGAGTTGAGACAGAGACCGGTTCAGCCGTCCTGAAGGTGTTTTCCGAACGGGGGATAAAAGTCGGGGATCCCATTGGAACACAGCTCTTAAAACTTTGGGATGGGAAGGGAGCCGTCCGCCTGCTTGGCGAACGGTCGGATGCCGTCCTTATGGAATGGCTTGAGGGGCCATCGCTCGCAGACATCACCCGCCCGGGTCAGGACGAGGAGGCAGCACAGGTGATTGCCAACACCGCGTTGACGCTTCAGGCCCCGCCGGTGAAAGGGTATATCCCCCTAAAAGACCATTTCGGTGGCGTTCTGCTGTCAAGCGAGATCGAAACCTATCCCCAAGCGGTGCAGCCTGTATTCGCGCGCGCCCAAGCTTTTTTCGAGCAGTTGTTGCGCACCACCGACACGCCGAAGCTGCTGCATGGGGATCTGAACTATGACAACGTCATAAAGTCCCATCGGGGTTGGCTGGCAATCGACCCCAAAGGGATCATCGCCGACCCGTGCTATGACTTCGGCGTGGTGTTTCGAAACCCAATCGATGAGGCGGACCGAATTGCGACACCCCGCCGGATCGAGGCGCTCGGCAAGGTCCTGGCATCCCATACAGGCTTGAATTGCGAGCGTATCTTGCAATTCGGCTTTGCACATGTGGCGATGTCCCTCGCCTACCATTTCCGTCGCGCGTCAACACTGTCGGAAACCGACCTTGCGATCCTTCGATCCTTTTATGCCGTGCTAACGTCCCAATCCCGCTGAAAATGCCATGATGGCGTTTTCTAAAACATCGGCACGAAACGACCCTGCGGGCCTTTCCAGCTGCCTAGGTGCTTGAGGGGGATGTGCGGACAAAGCTGCCCTCGGGCGCATCCAGCATTCCTAGTTTGACGAACTTAATTCACGGCCCGTCAGGCAACTCGACTTCTGGCGTCTGGCTTGCTTCGGAATATCTTATTCGTACACCTTCTTTATCGCGCCAAGTCTCATAAAAATGCCCCAAGTAGATTAAGTCTCGATAGTAAAGCGAGTGCCCCTTTAAGGGACTCGTTGTGATTTGACCTTTGACGCAGGACCCGTCGAATGTTTTGAATTCTAGCGGCTCAAGGGCAAATCCAAAACACCATCCTTGCCCCTCATGTACTACATAAGACCCTGAAGTGTGGCGATATAAGTTAGAACCCCGCCACCAACCTGTGTCTCCAAAGAGATCTTTGGATATCCGTTCACCATTGTAGGCGACCGAAACTTCTCGGTGCCAATCGCTGTGGATACCCTGCATAGGCCATATGGATATTGTGATCTGAAGACCAGCTTCTGGCGCCGCAGTAGCCTCGTGAACCCGAGGCCAAAACAACCATGCCAGCGCAAAAATGATGAGCAGAAACAAAGCCCATTTTTTCATGGTCCTGACTTTCAATTTTCCAATTCAATAGAGCGATAAGCGCTGCTTTAGGTAAATTTCAATTAGAATATTTGCAGTTACTCAGGGCTCAGAACTGCCATTGACCGTCCTGGCTCTAGCCAAACAAAGGCGCCAACGTCCATGCGCCCACCGTCCGGTCAAAGACCACAGGCACGACCCATACTGTTTGGGATGCGAAATTCTTGGCTCCGGCGGTAGGATTCGAACCTACGACCAGCGGATTAACAGTCCGATGCTCTACCACTGAGCTACGCCGGAACAGAGCCGCGCTTTCGCGTGGCCGTGGCTATAGCAGCGGTCCCCAGACCCGTCCAGCCAAAAACATGGGTCATTGTGGGGCACGCCTCGTTTGTGCCATCACGGGGCACAAAACCGCCCGCCCCACAAGGAGACTGACGTGCGTTCCGCTTTGATCAACGGCATCCAGATCCATTATCGCTTGGACGGGCCACAGGACGGCCCGGTGCTGGTCTTTTCCAACTCGCTGGGCACGGATCTGCGGGTGTGGGATGGGCTTTTGTCCCATCTGCCGCCGGGCTATCGCATTTTGCGCTATGACACTCGCGGCCATGGGCTAAGCGATGCGCCCCATGGGGAGTATGACATGGCCGATCTGGTGCGCGATGCAGGCGATTTGATCGCGCATCTGGGTTTGGGGCCGGTTGTGTTCGTGGGCTTGTCCATCGGCGGGTTGATCGCGCAAGGCTTGGCCGCCGAGCGCCCCGGTCTGCTGCGCGGGGCTGTGTTCATGGACACTGCGGCGAAAATCGGAACCGAGGAGATGTGGGCCGAGCGTATCGCAGCCATTCGCACGGGCGGAATCGCGGCCCTGCATGATGCGACCATGGCGCGTTGGTTTTCGCCCGCCTTCCGGGCTGATCCGGGCAAGCTGACGCCCTGGTCTCATATGCTGACCCGCACGCCGCCCCAGGGCTATATGGGCTGCGCGCGCGCCATCGCGATGACGGATTTGTACGACAGCACCGCGCGTTTGCGCCTGCCGGTGCTGGGGATCGGCGGGTCTGAAGACGGCTCCACCCCGCCCGATCTGGTGCGTGAGACCACCAAATTGGTTCCCAATGGGCGGTTCGAGTTAATCCGAGGCGTCGGCCATCTGCCCTGCGTCGAGGCGCCCGAGCAGACCGCGCGCCTGATCGCTCACTTCGTGGCGGGGATCTGACGCCCATGGCGACCTCGCTTTTTGATGCGGGCCCCTTTGCGCGGCTTCTGGGCGACGCGCCCCTGCAACGCCTGCTGAGCGACAGTGCCGAGATACGGGCGATGATGCTGGTGGAGGCCGCCCTTGCCACCGCCCAAGCGGACCAAGGCGTCATCCCCCAAGAGGCAGCGGACGCCATCAACCGGGCTGCGCGAGAGGCCGAGATTGACCCCGCCTCCCTGGCCGAGGCCACGGGTCGCGATGGGGTCAGCGTCCCGGGCTTTGTGGCCGCGTTTCGTGGGCAAATCGGCGACCCGGCATTGGCGGCCCATCTTCACCATGGTGCGACGTCGCAAGACATCCTCGACACCGCGCTTTCCCTGCGGCTGCGCCAAATCTTGGGCCTTTTGGATCTGCGGATCGAGGCTCTGCTCGCCACCGCGCGGAACCAGGCGCGCAGCCACAAAACCACGCTGATGGCCGCGCGGACACGGGGCCAGGTTGCCATGCCCACAACCTTGGGTGCGAAGATCGCCCAATGGGCTGCACCGTTTTTGGACCATCGCGGGGCGTTGACCCATATGCGCCCGCAGATCGAGGTGGCGCATCTCCATGGTGCTGCGGGCACATCCGCAGCGCTTGGCCCTGTCGGACCGGTGCGTGCGCGGTTTGCGTCCGAGCTGGGGTTGCACGCCCGCGATATCGCGGGCCACAGCGACCGCGCGCCCATTGTCGCCCTCGGCCATTGGCTGGCGCGGGTTACCAGTTCCTGCGCCAAGATGGGGCGCGATATCCTGCTGATGTCCCAGTCCGAGCTGCAAGAAGTGACCGCAGGCCCCGGCGGAGCCTCGTCCACCATGCCGCACAAGTCAAACCCGGTTTTGGCTGAGGTTCTGGTGGCCCTGGGGCACTATGCCCGAGGACAGGCCGCGTGCCTGGCCGCAGCCCAAGACCACGCCCACGAAAGGGATGGTGCGGCGTGGATGCTGGAGTGGATGGTTCTGCCCGGGCTGTTGCGCGCAAGTGGCGCTGCACTTTTGCTCAGCGAAACCGCCCTTGGCAGTTTGCGCGCGTGCCCAGACGCCATGGCCGCGACACTGGACGCGCTCAAAGGCTTGACCCAAGCCGAATGCGCCACCTTTGCGCTAAGCGCCCACATGCCCCGGCCCGAGGCGCAGGATCTGGTCAAAACCGCCTGCCAAGACGCGGTGGCAGCGGGCACATCGCTGCAAGAGGCGCTGAGCCGTCTTAGCCCCCTCCCCCTCGACTGGGCAGCGATCCTGGATCCAAACGCCGCCACAGGCGACGCGTCTGATCAGGTGGAGGCGTTTGTGGCGCGCACAGCTGGTATGTCAGGTCAACCTAACTGATAGAGGGACGTGGCCCCGATCGCGTCTCCCGCGACCCGCACCTCACCGCGCGCCACCAGATCGATCAGATGGGCCAGCACATTGCGCGCCGCAGCGCCATGCAGGGCCTTGGGCACATCGGTGTAAATCAGCGCGGTCAGCCCCTGGGGCGTGGCTGGACCCTTGGCCAGATGCGCCAGTATTTGCGCCTCGCGCGCGCGCCGGTGGTCGCGCAGATGGGCAATCAGCGGCCCCGGCTTTTCCACCACCGGCCCGTGACCGGGCAGCAGCCGCGCAAAGCCTTGCGCCTCGACCTTGTCGAGCGAGGCCATGAACTGCCCCACATCCCCATCGGGGGGCGAGACGAGCGTGCTCGCCCAGCCCATGATGTGATCGCCCGAAAACAACAGATCGCCCAGGGCAAAGGACAGGTGGCTGGCCAAATGCCCCGGCGTGTGTAGCGCGCGCAAAGCCCAGCCCTCCCCCTCTACCACATCCCCGTCAGCCAAAGTGACGTCGGGGGTGAACGCCTCGTCCAGACCCTCGCCCCCGCCCACACCACCTTGCTGTGCCAGACGTGCCATCACCGCCGAGCGTCCATCGGTGGCCACTCCAAAAGCATAGGTTTTGACACCAAGCTCTGCCCCCAGGCGGGTGGCAAGCGGGCTGTGATCCAGATGCGCATGGGTCACCAGAATGTGGCTGATGGTTTGCCCTGGCCCCAGGGCCGCCAGGATCGCATCCCTGTGGGCGGGCAGATCCGGGCCCGGGTCGATCAGCGCGCAGGCGGTTGTGCCCACCAGATAGCTGCAGGTGCCCGTAAACGTCATGGGCCCGCTATTGGGTGCCGTGATCACGCGCACCCCGGGGGCCAGTGGCTGCGCCGCGCCGATCGCAGGCGTATGGTCCGTGGTGAAAGGCGAGGCCATCGCACGCTCCCTCAAGGTTGCGCAAAACAAAAGGCACGCGTAACGCTAGCGCCCATGCTGGGGTTGTCCGTCCGCTCTTATCTTCCGCGCAGCCTGTTTGGCCGCGCCGCACTTATTGTGATCCTACCCATCTTGCTTTTGCAACTGGTCGTGGCGGTTGTGTTCATCCAACGCCATTTCGAAGGCGTGACCAAACAGATGACCCGATCCATCGCGCGCGAGATCGCCGTTGCGATGCAGATCATCCGCACCTCGCCCTCGGCGGATATCGCGCAGGTGCGCCTGAACAATCTGGCCGAGCCTTTGGACTTTCCCATGTTCATCAGCCAAGGCGAGGTGGAGGCCGGGCGCCACGCGCGCCTTTGGTATGACTGGTCCGGTCGCGCGCTCACCCAAGAGCTGACCTTGATCCTGGGCAGCCAAATCTCGGTTGATCTGCTCAGCTCCTCGCGGTTGGTGGGGCTGCAAGTGCAAACCGAAAAGGGCATCTTGCGCGCGAACATTCCCCGCCGGCGCGTGACCGCCTCGAACCCGCACCAATTGCTGGTGCTGATGATCGGCACCTCGCTGTTGCTGGGTCTGATCGCCATTCTGTTCTTGCGCAACCAGGTGCGCCCAATTCTGCGCCTCGCGGATGTGGCGGAGGCTTTCGGCAAGGGCCGATCCCTGCCCTACCGCCCCCAGGGGGCCGAGGAGGTGCGCCGCGCGGGTGGCGCGTTTCTGGCCATGCGCAACCGCTTGGAGCGTCAGATCGAACAGCGCACCCTCATGCTCTCGGGCGTCAGCCATGATCTGCGCACGCCACTGACCCGCATGAAACTGGGGCTTGCCATGCTCGACGACGCGCCCGAACGGGCCGAAATGGTGCGCGATGTGGATGACATGGAACGGATGCTGGATGAATTTCTGGCCTTCGCCCGCGGCGACAGTTTGGAAGCGGCAAGCCAAGTGAATGTGATCGAGCTTGCGGACACCGCAGTTGCCAGGGCCAAGCGCGCGGGCGCCCTTGTGGTGTTTCAGCGCGACATGGCCACGGGCGTCGATCCAATCTTTACCCTGCGCACAGGTGCGGTGTCGCGCGCGCTCGACAATCTGGTGGGCAATGCCACGCGCTATGGCACGCATGTGAGGGTCAGCCTGCGCCTGCGCGCGGTGAGTTGCTATTTCATCGTCGAGGATGACGGCCCGGGCATTCCCGCCGCCCAACGCGAGGAGGTGATGCGCCCGTTTACCCGGTTGGATACCGCGCGCAACCAGGACAAGGGGGGGGGTGTGGGCCTTGGCCTGTCAATCGCAGCAGACGTGGCCCGGTCCCATGGCGGCGGGCTCGATCTTGGCGACAGTGCCGATCTGGGCGGGCTCAGCGCCACCTTGCGCCTGCCGCGCTAGGCGCTGTGCTCTAGATAGTCCAACGCGCTTTGCGCATAGACCGGGATCATGCGCCCCAACTTTTTAGCCTGCAGCGGGTTAGAGGCATTTCCATCCAAACCGCGCTTTTTGACACCTTGCAAGATCGCGGCCATCCGAAAAAACGCAAACGCCACGGGAAAGCGCATATCGGGCGGGGTGGATAGGCCCACACGCCGGGCGTAGTCTTCGACATAGGCATGATCCTCGGGCAAACCTTTGGCGCGGCGGGCGACGCCCCTTAGGCCCCGCCCCTCCTCGCCCGGGGGCATCGCCCATTGCATCAATTGCGCGCCCAAATCCGCCAGCGGATTGCCCAAGGTCGCCAATTCCCAATCGAGCACTGCGCTTAGCGATTGATCCAAGCGCGAGAAGATCAGGTTGTCGATCCGCCAATCCCCATGCACCAAGCGAGGCGGGCCCTGCTCATCCGGCAAATGGGCGCCGAGCCAGGCGATCAGCTCTTCCATCGCGCCCAGCTCTTCGGTTTGGGTGGCGCGATACTGCTCGGTCCAGCGCGACAATTGGCGCGCGAAATAGGCCCCCTCTCGCCCAAAATCCTCAAGCCCCAAGGCCGCGGGATCCACGCTGTGCAGGGCCGCGAGCGTTTGGTTCATACTGTCATAGACCCGCGCGCGCGCGTCCACCGACAGGCGCGGGCAGCGTGGATCAGAATAACTGGCGCCGTCCACAAAACTCATCACGTAAAACGGTGTGCCCAGCAGGTCAGGCTCTTCGCAATAATACAGCATTTGCGGTACAGGCACGGCGGAATTGGCCAGCGCACGCATCACCCGAAACTCGCGATCTATCGCATGGGCCGAACGCAGCAAATTGCCCGCAGGCTTTTTGCGCAGCACATATTGCGCCGCATCCGTGCCTAGCACAAAGGTCGGGTTGGATTGGCCGGAGGTGGTTTTGCGCGCCTCGCGCAGGGTGCCGAAAAAGGGGATTTCACGCGCCAGATGGGCGCTTAATGCGTCCAGCGGCAGGCTGTCAGACATAGGTCAACGCATCCTCACGCCCGGGCCCCATTAGATGCGAAATGGCATTGAATTGCGCCAGGCGCGGATGCCCCATCTCGAAGGTCACTTGGTGGTAGGATGCGTTGCGAACATTGAGCATCAAATGGGTGCCTCCCGCTGGGTCCAACCCTAGCATCCAACGCAGCACCATGCCAATCACCCCCCCTGAGGTGACCAAAAGAACCCGCTCTCCGGTCTTTGCCATATCCGTCACACAGCCCAAAACCCGGTCTTCGAATTGGGAATACGTCTCGGGCTGGTCGGGCAGTGTGCCGTCAGCCCAGGCGGTCATCAGTCGGGGCATAAGGTCGATAAAGGCTTCGCGCGAATGGGGCATCTGCTCCCCGGTTTGCGCCAGCATCGCGTGCAACAGCGCCTCGTAATCCATCTCGTTGAGCCGTGCATCTTGCGTGCAAGCAACCCCATCTAGGGCCGGGGCAAGCCCTGTCAGCGTGTCGCGCTGGCGGCGCAGCGTGCCGCTGAGCGCGCGGTCAAACCGAAGACCCTTTTCGACAAAGAGTGCTGCAAGCCAGGCGGATTGGCGGTGCCCCAAGGCGCTAAGCCGGTCATAATCCTCCGCGCCAAAGGAGGCCTGGCCGTGCCGTACAAGGAAAATCTCAGCCACGGACAAACCTTTTAGGCGCGGTGTGGGACTGGGGCAAAGCTGTGGTCATCGGAGGCCTCGCGCAGGGGTCTTTTTCAGTTCCCAAACGCCTATCAACCGCGTCGCGCAAGGTCACGGGCGCGCGCGCCTCGTTGCCCAATTTCGCCGAGATCTGTGTTGAGGGGGTGCCACATCTGCCGTGTCTTTTTGTGCAAGCCTCGATACTGACCGGCGTTCGGTGCGCCCGCCCAGACCATCGGTGCTGCATTGGCAAAGAGCGCCCCTCTGTGTGCGCCGACAAGGGCAAGCAAACCCCCTGCGCGCCTTAAATCTTGTCGTTGGTGTAGCGACGCAATTCGGCGCGGGCCACTTGCCGGCGGTGCACCGCATCGGGGCCATCGGCCAGGCGCAAGGTGCGCAGATGGGTCCAAGAGGCCGCGAGCGGGGTATCTTGGCTGATGCCTTGCGCCCCAAACATTTGCACCGCCTCGTCCACCACCTTCAGGGCCACCTGTGGCGCCACCACCTTAATCTTCGAAATCCACGGGGCCGCGGCACGCGCATCCCCCTGGTCCATCATCCAAGCCGCCTTGAGGCACAGCAGGCGGGCCTGCTCAATCTCCATCCGACACTCGGCGATGATGTCGTAGTTCGCCCCCAGATGCACAAGTTTCTTACCGAAGGCTTCCCGCTCCAACCCGCGTTTGCACATCATTTCCAGGGCCGCTTCCGCGTGACCTATGGCGCGCATGCAGTGATGGATGCGCCCTGGGCCTAGGCGGCCCTGGCTGATCTCAAACCCGCGCCCCTCGCCCAGCAGCAGGTTCTGTCCTGGCACACGCACTTGGGTAAAGCGAATGTGCATGTGGCCATGGGGTGCATCGTCGTGGCCATACACTTCCATTGCGCGCAGCACCTCGATGCCGGGGCTGTCCGCATCCACCAAGATCATGGAATGGCGCTGGTGCTTTGGCGCGGTCTCGTCGCCCGTGCGCACCATAACGATGTAAAGCTTGCAGCGCGGATCGCCTGCGCCCGAGGACCACCACTTCTCGCCATTGAGCACATACGCGTCCCCATCGCGCACGCAAGACAGGGCCATATTGGTGGCGTCGGACGAGGCGACATCGGGTTCAGTCATAAGATAGGCAGACCGGATCTCCCCATTCAAAAGCGGTGTCAGCCAGCGCGCCTTGTGCTCGGCCAAGCCATAGCGCTCCAGCACCTCCATATTGCCCGTATCGGGGGCCGAGCAGTTGAACACCTCTGCGCCTAAGGGCGTTTTGCCCATCTCTTGGGCTAAATAGGCGTATTCGACCGTGCTCAGCCCATAGCCCTTTTCGCTGTCCGTCAGCCAGAAGTTCCAAAGACCCCGCTTGCGCGCCTCGGCCTTCAGACCTTCCAAAATCTCGGTCATTTTGGGGGTGTATTCGAAGCGATTTCCTGTGGTCCCGATCTCGGCCCGGAACGCCGTCTCGCGGGGGGCGATCTCGTCGGTGACCATGGTGCGCACAGCCTCGATCAGCGGTGCAACTTTGTCCGATACACCCAGATCCATGGCCATCCCCGTCCTAGTCGATCAGCCCCAGCTCGCGATAGGCGCGCAGGGCACCGGTGTGAAAGGGCACATAAGTCGGCGCCACCATATCCGCCTCGTCCAGGGCTTCAAGCGCGGGATGCTGTGCGCGCACCGCATCGATCCGAGAAAGCGTTGAATAGGCAAACTCATAGGCCGTGTCGTCCGAGAGGTCCGAGGTGGTCACGAAGATCGCGTTAAGGCCAAGGCTTGGTACGGCCGCGTCGACCCCAGCATATAGACCGGCGCCGATCTCGCCCGGCTCATAGGCGGTTTCACGCTCCATCAAGGGCGCGCCGATCTCGGCCATCGGCAGAAAACGCACAGGGCAGGTCAACGCGGTTTCCTGCAAAATCGCGTTCGGGTGTCCCGCCACAAGGAAGGCCGCATCCACGACCCCCTCGCACAACTCCGCAGGGATTTTGCGCGGACTGGTGCCCGTGTCGTCACCCAAAAAGTCAGGATCATAGCCTGCGGCGTCCATCAACGCCTCTACCGTGGCCCGCTGGCCTGAGCCTGGGCCACCCATGTTCACAGGGCGGGCGCTCAGATCGTCAAAGCTGCGGATATCGCTGTCGGCCCGCACCACCACCGCCAGCAGCTCTTGATGCACGGTCATCAGCGCGCGCACCTCGAAAAACGGGCCTTCGGGCCCCCTGCCCCGGGCCGCCTCCACCAGGACATCGCCTTGCACGATGGCAAGCTCGGACAACCCTCCGCGCAACGCCGCGATATTGGCGACAGAGCCGTCAGTGGCCTCCACCGCGCAGCGGATGCCATGGCGCGCACGCTCGCGCGCAACCTCTTTGCACAAGGCCCCTGCCGCCGGATAGTAGACGCCACTGACTGCACCCGAGGCTATGGCCACAAACGATGGCGTGGCAGCACTGTCGGCCAATGCGCCAAAGGGTACCAGCGCAAGCGCGAGCGGGGCCACGCAGTGCCGCACCAAAGCTTTCAAATTTCTCAAAGGGGCGTTGGGTCGTTTAGCCAAGGGTCACACTCACACGTCGTTGTTCTCTAGTCACGGGCTGGTCCGGGAAACGCTGCGAATGCCGCATCCGAGACCGGCGCGCCCCATGTCGCCGTCTCACCGTCCTGAGCCTCTTGCAAGGCCAAATGGGTCATGGCTGTGGTCGAGGTCGCCCCATGCCAATGGTCCACACCGGCCGGGATATGGACGGTGTCGCCGGGGCGCAGCGCCACGGGCGCCTCGCCGCGGACCACCACCTGACCAAACCCATCAAGCACATAGAGCGTTTGGCCCAAGGGATGGGTGTGCCAATTGGTGCGGGCCCCGGCCAAAAAGGTCACCCGCAGGGCCGACAAGCGCGACGGGTCAATCGGGCTCAGCACAGGCTCCATCGAGACTTGGCCGACAAAATAGGCCTCTGGGCCCGGGCGCACGGCGCGTGAGCCCGCAGGAAAGACATGAAGACCATGCTTTTGAGCCATAATCAAACTCCTACCATCCACCCCATTCGGCCAGGAAATTGCGGCAAGAGTGGGAAGCCCGCACACAAAAACACGCCCCCATCAGACCCGATCAACACAGGTTCCATCCTGGGCGCGCACCAAGCCCATTTGCGTGTCGATCAGCCCCCAATTGTCTTCCTTGTCCGCAAGCGAGGACAGGTACACTGCGGTATGGGTCGATTTGGGGTTTTTAGGGCGGACACCACCGTGCTTTGCCAACCAAGCCTCATGGTTGTCGCGTATCAATTGCTGAAGATCTTCTTGCAATAGAACAAAGAACCGATCGTCTTTCGCGCTTAACCCCAGTTTTACGAACACATAGACAAGTTTTGGATCAAGCGAGGATTTCACACCAGACACAGACT